>JAHBUQ010000001.1:605406-908109 GCA_019637995.1 Ignavibacteriota bacterium | reverse complement strand
TATATTCTTTCCAGCCGCTACCGGCAAGATAACCTCTGACTACAAACTCAATAGGTAGTGGCTCTGCTTTTTTAACAAGCATAGACCTACCGGCTAACATATCAGAGTGTTTCTCTGTTATTTCAGATGGTAAGTCATTAATATTCGAACTAATGAAATGATTATCAATTATTGATTTTGTTTCATGAAACCAGTATTCAGAAATTGCTGTGAGAATTTTTCCCTTATCTGCAACAGGCTGAGCCATTATTACGTCAAAAGCAGATATTCTGTCAGATGCTACAAACAGAATATCTTTTCCGGCTTCATAGACTTCTCTGACCTTGCCTTTACGGATTAATTTTAATTCTTCTAATATATAGTGCATATTGATTATCTCCATTAGTTGCTTAATAGTACTTCAAAAAAGTATGATGAGTATGCAAAAAATGAATATTTTACATGATAATATCCAAGTGGCGCTGCAATGGAAATGAACATTATCACAAATCCAATTATGTATGATCTCATTACAGGAATATCAAAAACTACAGAAATTGATTTGAGAAGTCTTGCAACAGTCCATATACTTGTTGTGGCATAAAGTAATAAAAACAGCCAAATTGTAGCAGGTGAAGCTACCAGTAATCTAATTAAAACAATTGAAATCGGCAAAAGAATGACAGCAGGAAGTGCAGCCCAAATAGAAATTGTCAGGCAGTCATTCCAGTAAACTCTGGCTCGCGAAAGCACTGCAAAAACACGGATTATCCATGCCGTTATAAATGCCAGCATATAACTTACAATAGTTATAAAAATAAAAGACAGCTCAGGCATCCATATCAAACTGTAAACAAACTCTTTGATTGAATTTGAGGGCAAAAGTATCATTAGAAAATATTCAAGAACTTCACTGTCTTTGTAATAAAACAATATTGAGGATAAAAATATTCCTACAGTAGATGATAAAATCACACCAAGTAATATAGTTTGAATGCTTGAAATTATTCTCTGGTCTCGTATATCTGAATAAAAATTGTAAGGTCTTAGAATTGACCTGAACATATATTCTCTGAAGCGTTTGAATCTGTTGATTAAAAATACAAGTAAAATTGCCAGCAAAATTCCGAATATCAGATAAATTGGAGGCGAGCTTCGGGTGTGACTGCCGGCGTTAAGCAATGGTTCTTTTTCTTTATTGAATAATGCCTGAAGAGTCGAGAATGAAAGCCTTTCGAGGCGGTTTCTGTCAACAAGTCCGCTTGTTTGGATATACTGTAAATCGTTGTTGGTTGTCAGTGAAGGTTTGTTTTGTAAATAATCATTGTATGTATTAACTATACATCCAATTCCATTATTCTTTTCAACAATTTTAAAAGAGTTTAATATATTATAAGCCTGAAACTCTAAAGAAAGAGGGTCGGAATAACCATTATGATTATTTATTTGAATTTCAGTACCAAATGCCATAAATAGTGGTTTATTATCAATTATGGACTGAATTCTTTTAAATTCATAATTTATTTGATTGAAATCTACATTTTGTCTGATGTCGGAATATCCAATAAAATCAAATCCTTCTGTATGAACTTTGCTTATACCATGAGGGAGAATTTTATATTTTAATTTATCTGAATCTTTAGCAAATAATTTTAATATTGATTCAGAAAAATTTTTATAATGTTCAGTGCTTTCATCAACTCCTTCACCGACTCCCCATGCTATTACAGATGGATTTATATCAAACTTACTTACGTATTGCTTAGCTAAATTTTGATTATAAACTTTTATCTCATCGAGATTTATGAGGCTCGAGGGTACATCATAAATCGGAAGTTCAAGCATAATC
Source organism: Ignavibacteriota bacterium (assembly GCA_019637995.1). Classification (NCBI taxonomy): domain Bacteria; kingdom Pseudomonadati; phylum Ignavibacteriota; species Ignavibacteriota bacterium. The sequence continues at coordinate 906,281 of JAHBUQ010000001.1, read as the reverse complement.
ATCAGTCCGTTTGAATTACACAAATGAACAAAGAATGGATGCGGGGTATTGAATTTTGCTCTAACAGTATTAGCGCCCAATTTTTTTATTAATTCAATGTCTTGAATAATCTTAGAAACAGTCAGAGATTGACCAAGGTCTTTGTAGTCTTCTACATAAGATACGCCCTTTAGTTTAAAATTCTGACCATTTAGAAGAAGTATAGAATTTTCACCATCCATTGCTGTTTTCAGAGAGCGAAAACCGATTGGAACAGTATAATCATCAATTGTTAAATCGCCTCTTTTTAGCTTGACTGTGAGATAATACAAATCAGGTGTTTCAGGACTCCAGAGATTAATCCCTGATACAGGCATTGCTATTTCATCATCAATAGTTCTTTCACTTTCTAATGTTATGCTTTTCTCAGATGAAATTTGAATCAAATCACCACTACCCTGCTTCCTGAGTTCGGACATTATTGAAAGTTTAATTTTATCATTCGAGGCAACACTTATTGAATCCTTTACTTTCAACTTATTGATAAGTGCTTTTATTTCTGCTGTTGACAAACTGACTTTAACCTGAATGTCAGCAGAATTTTGTCCCTTTAACTTTACATTATGTCTAATATCAGATATCCAAGCCTGTGGTGTTCCAAAAAGTAACACTTCCCTGATGATTCCGGAAAATTCACGTCTGGCGTTAAGGTGCTGATTACGTATTTGTTTAATTTTGCTTGTGGCAGGTGTTATGACAAGTCTTATTTCATTAGTTTCGTTTCTAACTGTATTATCCGGAATTCTTACATTAAAAGGGACTAACGAGCCTACATATTTTCCAATGAATTGCTCATTCCAGAATACTTCGACATTATGGTCAATTCCAAGGAAATACAACTGCCAAGAAAAGTTATCAACCATTTCAGCAGGAATTTTGACAAATCTTTTGTAAATGACTTTTTCATCTATCTGCTCAGACAAAGGAATCCTTACAGATGTCCAGTCACGCATATTTTCTGTCCGTTCCCAATTCCCACTCAGGTCAGTTACAAAGCGACTTTCAGATGGCATCAAAACCTTAAGTTGCTCTTTTGAAAGCTGACTCTTGGAGTCTAAAGTTTGCAAAAATAAAATTGAAATAATCAGTAAAATTATATAATTAATTTTCATATTATACACCTAAGCAATTATCATTCTTCTATAAAAATTGTTTGACCATTTTGCAGTGAATGTAATGCTGCAAAAGTCGCTTTAGTAACAAGATAAATCTCTTCAAATTTGATAGGCATACTAATGCCGTTCCTGACTGAACTTATAAACGCTTCAACTTCCTCATCAATGCCCTTTTTACCGTCTGACTTGACTAGTTTTCTTTCACTGCCGGAGTAAAATTCAACGGTCTCAAAATTATTCATAACTGCAGTTTTCCTATCGGAATGTACTTCGCAAAACTCTTTTGGAAGTGATGATCCTCCCGAAGCTATATATGAAATAGTACCAAGCGAACCATCGCTGAATTTAATTACTATTGAGACATTATCGTGGTCAGTAAGCTCTTTATTTGCTGATGAAACAGATGATGCATATACACTTACAGGCTTTGCTTTTGTAAGATAAAGCATACAATCGATAAAGTGGCAAACTTCGCCAATTATTCTGCCTCCTTGCTCCGATTGCTGAACCCAATGCGATTTCGGTATAAATCCTGCATTAATTCTGTAATTAATGAACAATGGCTCACTTCTTGCTGAAAAATATTCAAAAATCGTTTTAAAAGATTTTGAAAATCTTCGATTAAATCCTACCATCAGTCTTGCTGTACTTTCTTTCAAGGTATCGCGAATTTCATCAAGTTGAAGCTGATTAACAGCAAGCGGCTTTTCGACAAAAACATTCTTACCTGCTTTGAGCGAATTAACAACATAGCCCGAGTGACTATCATGGCGAGATGCTATAAAAACAGTATTGACTCTATCGTCAGAAATAATATCATCGCCATTAGCTGTTAAAAAATCAAATCCCAAATTTTCTGCAGCAGATTTGGCATTCACGGGGTCTTTTGAAGAAACTCCTGCGAAATGAGTACCGGATTTCTGAAGTGGTGGAATAAGGTAATTACGGGCAAAAGTCCCGAGTCCTATAAAACCGATATTAATTTCGGATGTGGATTTAATCTTTTTAATTGAAACAGTCGAAGTTAAAATTTCTTTATTTAGGTCATACTCAAGTAATATTCCAAGATAATCATCCTGAATTTTGCCTGTAATAAGGTCATAAGCTGTAGGTGCGTCTTTAATCCTGAAGGAATGGGTGGTTAATTTATTGAAATCTATTGTTTTACTTGACAATAAATCCAGAATTGATGACATATTTCGGTTTTCAGTCCACCGAACATAAGCCGCAGGATAATCTATACCTTTTTCTTCATAATTCACATCATACCTGCCCGGTCCATAAGAACAGGAAATTCTCAGGTCAATTTCTTTCATATAAAATGGTGTACGTGGGATATTCATTCCGACAGCACCTACAATAACCACTTTCCCCTTCTTTCGGGTAATATTAAGAGCAAGTTCAATCGGCTGATTTGAGCTTGTCCCTGCTGTTATCAGCACAGCATCACAACCCAGACCACGTGTGAATGACATTACAGAGTTTAATGATTCGTCGGAACTTTTAAGTGAAATTTCAGCTCCTGAACTGATTGAAGTATCAAATAGTTTCTCATTTATATCAAGACCAATCACCCTGCAGCCAGCTGCTCTGAGAAGTTGAATTGTAATCTGACCAATAAGCCCCAAGCCGATTACAGCTACAGTTTCTCCAATTCTGACATCTGCCTGTCTGACGCCCTGCATAGCAATAGCCGCAACTGTTGTATAAGCCGCAGATTGATAATCAACATTTTCAGGAATTTTTACAGCAAGATTCGACGGAACTGCTATAATTTCAGCATGATTTGCAATTCCTGCACCTGCACAAGCCACACGGTCACCAATGGAAAACTGACTGCTTCGTGATTCAATTACAATGCCGGATGATGAATATCCCAATGATTTATAAGAGTCAAGTTTGGATTTTACTCGTTTGTACGTAGAGAGAATTCCCTCTTTTTTGATAAAATCAAGTACCAGTTTCACATCCTCGGGCTGCTTTTTAGCGCGTTCGAGTAGAGAAGATTTTGCTTTGGATACAGATGTTTTCTCCGTTCCGGCACTAATTAATGAAAACGAACTTCGAACTAAAATGCCACCCTCAGGACAAACAGGAGGAGGCATTTCACTGACAACGATATCACCTTTTTTTTGGTATTGAATTACCTGAAGCATATTATTTTTTTCTATTTTAAATCAAGTTGAATATAAATAGCAAAAATAATCATATTTCATTTAATTCAGGCTATATTGTTTTATTTTATACGATATTAATTATATTTTTTTTCTGACATCATATTATTTGAATATATCTATAAGTATTGGTTTAAGCCCCGAGAAGAAAAATTCAACTGCAATTACCATTACAATAAGCCCCATTAGCCGCATCATTACATTTTTTCCGGTTTCACCCATAAATTTTATAATTTTTGATGAGCTGTATAGAATTATAAATGTCAAACCCATAACTGCAAATATCGAACCAAAAAGGAGCAATTTAAGTGAAATGGTATCAGCATCTTCCATAAGTACAATTGCATTAGTAATAGAACCGGGTCCGCTTATCATTGGTATAGCAAGTGGTGTAATCGAGATGTCATTAACGTAGGATTTTACTTCAGATTCATTAATTTTGACCCTGCCAATTCTTGCCTGGAGCATATCCATACCCATCATAAAAAATATTATTCCACCTACTATTCTGAAACTATTAACTGAAATTCCAAAAAACTTAAACATCAGCTGTCCCGAAAATGCAAAGGCAATTATAATAATCAATGCGACTATACTTGCTTTCCTTGCTGTATTAGTTCGCTCTGCTTCAGATAAATCCTTAGTCATGGTCATAAATACAGGCATTGTACCGATAGGATTTATCAAAGTAAAAAATGATGTAAAATATAAAATTCCGGTTGTTAATAAGTCATTCATATCATTATTTTTATATTATATTTATAATGCTCGTATTACGGATAAATATATAATTAATTTGATTTGTGTGAATTAAAAATACTTGTGATTTATTCAAAAAAGCAAAATAATATTTGCTATTTATACTAAAATTTTTTAAATTACTTTAATTATTATGATTGTTTTATAAAAAAGGAAAATTATTTATGAATCTATTACTCTTAAGTAACTCCACAACACAAGGTTACACATATCTTGAACATGCTTTTGATACAATTAAAAGCTATTTTGGAAACGGCGTAAAGAAAATTGCATTTGTGCCGTATGCAGGTGTTACAATTAATTGGGACGAATATACAAAAAAAGTTGCTGATGTATTCTCAAATTTGGGATATGAGATTATTTCTGTTCATACAGGAGATGCTAAAGAGATAATTAATTCTGCTGATGGTATAGCTGTTGGTGGAGGTAATACTTTTAACTTACTGAAAACTGTTTATGATAATGACCTGAAAGACCTGATTAAATCCAAAGTTATTGTAGGAATGCCTTATATCGGCTGGAGTGCAGGCTCGAATTTGGCTTGTCCAACTATACGAACTACTAATGATATGCCGATCGTTGAACCACCTACATTTAATGCACTCAATCTGATACCGTTTCAGATTAATCCACATTATTTGGATGCACATCCGGACGGTCATCATGGGGAAACCCGCGAGCAAAGACTTTTAGAATTTCTTGAAGCAAATAAAAATATGTATGTTGTTGGTCTAAGGGAAGGCAGTAGTCTTCAGTTTGTTGATAACAAATTAAGTTTAATTGGCTTAAAACAAGCACGTATATTTAAATACGGACAGGAAATTTTTGAAGTCAATCCGGGAGATAATCTCGATTTTTTAATGAAGTAAAATTTGAAATTTATTCATTGCAGAGATAAATAAAACCCCAAACTGATAGTTTCGCTTGGGGTTTTTTCATGATTTCAAAAAGTTATGAAAAGCAAACTTACAGTCACAAAAAAGGTAAAACAAAAAAATGCGATTTCCCCTTTATTATGAGCCGTTTATTAATTAATTCATAAATTATCAGGCAAACTGCTTTTTGATAATATTTAATGCGGCACCTGCCTTGAACCATTCGATTTGCTGAGCATTATAAGAATGATTAACAATGATTGAATCCTTCGAGCCGTCTAAATGATGTGCTACAAGTGTCAGAGGTGTTTCAGGAGAAAATTCAGACAATCCGATAATATCAAAAGTATCGTCTTCTAAAATTTTATCATAATCATTTTTATCAGCAAAAGTAAGAGCGAGCATACCTTGTTTTTTTAAATTTGTTTCGTGGATACGTGCAAATGATTTGACAAGAATTGCTTTTACTCCCAAATGGCGTGGCTGCATAGCAGCGTGCTCACGTGATGAACCTTCACCATAGTTTTCATCGCCAACTACGATTGAGCCAATTCCTGCTGCTTTGTACTGACGCTGGACAGCCGGAACTTCACCAAATTCACCTGTTAATTGATTTTTAACAGAATTAGTTTTTTCATTGAAGAAATTCACTGCACCCGTCAAAGTGTTATTAGCAATATTATCAAGATGACCGCGGAAACGGAGCCATGGACCTGCCATTGAAATGTGGTCAGTCGTGCATTTTCCTTTAGCTTTAATTAATAGCTTAAGACCAGTCATATCGCTACCGTTCCATTCAGGGAATGAATCAAGAAGCTGCAAGCGGTTAGAATCAGGAGCAACATTAATTTTTACTCCTGAACCATCTTCAGCAGGCGCCTGATAGCCGTTATCCTCAACATCAAATCCCTTTGCAGGAAGTTCATCACCGCTTGGCGGGTCAAGTTTAACCGCTATTCCATCTTCATTGATTAAAGTATCAGTATTAGGATTGAAAGATAAACTTCCGGCTATAGTTAAAGCAGTTACGATTTCCGGAGAGGCAACAAATCCGTGCGTATTTGGATTTCCGTCATTACGTTTTGCAAAATTTCGGTTGAAAGAAGTGATAATTGTATTCTTTTCCTGTTTATCCGCACCGTGACGAGCCCATTGACCGATACAAGGTCCACAGGCATTAGCAAGAACAACGCCGCCAATTTGTTCAAAATCATTGATAAATCCATCACGCTCTATTGTATAACGAACCATTTCTGAGCCGGGGGTAACAGTATATTCGCTCTGAACTTTCAATTTTTTGTCCACTGCTTGCTTAGCAACTGATGCTGCACGTGAAATATCCTCATAAGATGAGTTTGTACAGGAGCCGATTAATCCCACTTCGATTTTGTCGGGCCAGCCATTTTCAACAACTGCATCTTTCAATTTTGATATTGGGGTAGCGAGGTCCGGAGTAAATGGACCATTTACATGAGCTTCAAGTTCAGATAAATTAATTTCAATTACCTGGTCAAAATATTTCTCAGGATTTGCATATACTTCGTCATCTCCGGTCAGATGTTCGGCAATACCATTAGCAACATCAGCAACTTCCTTTCTACTTGTTGAGGCAAGATAATTATACATTTTTTCATCGTAACCAAAAATTGAGGTTGTAGCTCCGATTTCAGCACCCATATTACAAATTGTGCCTTTACCTGTACAGGATAAAGACTTGGCGCCCTCTCCGAAATATTCAACAACAGCACCGGTTCCACCTTTTACAGTGAGAATACCGGCAACTTTCAAGATAACATCCTTAGCAGAAGCCCAGCCGGATAATTTTCCTGTTAATTTCACACCGATTAATTTAGGGAATTTCAGTTCCCAGGGGAATCCTGCCATAACATCAACTGCATCTGCACCACCAACACCAATAGCAATCATTCCAAGACCGCCGGCGTTAACCGTGTGTGAATCCGTACCAATCATCATACCGCCCGGGAAAGCATAGTTTTCGAGAATTACCTGATGAATGATACCTGCACCCGGTTTCCAGAATCCGATACCGTATTTATTTGATACCGAAGAAAGAAAATCAAAAACTTCGCTGTTCAAATCTTTTGAGCTTGCTAAGTCTTTTTCAGCACCTTCTTTAGCTAAAATTAAATGGTCGCAATGAACAGTAGAAGGCACTGCTGTTTTTGGTCTGCCGGCTTGCATAAATTGCAAAAGAGCCATTTGGGCAGTTGCATCCTGCATTGCTACTCTATCGGGACGGAAATTCACATAATCCTTACCGCGTGCAAATTCACGAATTTCAGTTTCAGAATCAAGATGACTGTAAAGAATTTTCTCTGTCAGGGTGAGAGGTTTGTTGACAATTTTTCTGATGGAATCAATTTTTTTAGCATAATTTGCATAAATTGATTTTATCATATCGAGGTCAAAAATCATAGCAGAATCCTTTTAATAATCAAAATAATCTTTTTTAATTTATGATGTGACGAATATATTGAAATATTAAGATATATTAAAGTATATTTTTTTCAAATTGTTCCAATTTAAATTGTTCTGAATAATTAAATAATGTATTTTTGTAATATAATGATTTTTGAATTTTACAATTTATGTTAGAAATAGTAATTATAAATTATAATACGGGTGAACTCACTTGCAGATGTATTCAATCTGTATTTGATACAATTGGCAGTGCGAGAATCTTAGTCGTTGATAATGCTTCAACTGATAACTCTATAGAGGAAATCAGAGGCAAATATCCTGAAATCAAAATTATCCATAATTCTGAAAATCTAGGATACGCAAAAGCAGTTAATATTGGTGTCAGAAATACAGATTCAGAATTTGTGATAGTCAGCAATTCCGATGTGGAATTTCTTAGAAGTAGCATAAATGAGGCACTGGATGTAATACAATCAGACGAATCAATTGCTGTAACAGGTTTTCATCAGCTTTATCCTGGAATGAAGTATCAAAGAAGTTACGGCAGGTTTCCGGGCTATATTTCGGGAATATTCGATATGTTTTTTATTACATCATTTTTAAAAGTATTAAATAAATATTTATTGAATACTAACAGAATTATATATCCCGAATACGCTGATGGTGCAGTTTTGCTTTTCAGACGTAGTGTTTTTGACAGATTATTGGGTTTCGATGAAGATTATTTTTTCTATACTGAAGAAGCAGATTTTTGCAAACGAGTTTGGAATTCCGGATACAAAGTCTCAATTGCAAATAAAGCAAGAGTGATACACATACGCGGAGCCGGCAGAGAAAAAAGTGATTTTAATGAGAAAGCAGAAAAATTGTTAATATCAACCAAGCTCTTATTTTTAAAAAAACACGGAACAAAATCTGAAGCCAAACTTTTCAAATTTACTCAAAAGACATATTTCTTCAACTTATTCGTTATTGAATTGATATTATCGAAATTCTCGACTAGTAAAAAATATTTCTCTAAAAGTCAGGAACATTTAAGAATATCAAAACTTTGGAAAAAGGCAGAAATTGAATAAAGAATACGATTTAGCGATAGCTTACAGAATTTACCCAAAAATTTCGAAAGTACCGCCAATTTATCCTGACGATAAATTCAAGCTTTCAGAGTTGTGTCTTGCTTCGCTCGTAAAATCATTAGGAAATCTCAGCGTTAAGTGGTTTGTAATACTTGATGACTGCCCTAAAGAGTATAAAACAATGTTTGAAAAGTACCTGAATAAGTATGATACCGATTATATCGAAACTCAGGTAAAAAGCAACGGAGCAACTTTTGGAATGCAAATGGATTTGCTGCTAAGTCAAAATCATTGTGATGTAATTTATTTTGCAGAAGATGATTATTTTTATTTGCCTGATACCTTCCATGAGCTGATGTCTGCTTTGAACACAACCGGTATTGACTTCATCAGTCCTTATGACCATCTTGATTTATACACAAATGAATTTCACAATCGAAAGTATTTCGTGAAATTTATCGGAAAAAGGCACTGGCGTTCCTGTGGCTCAACTACTATGACTTTTTTAACTACAAAAAAAGCATTAAAATCTGCTGAAAAAGTATTTCGAAGTTATGTAAGAAAAAATTATGACAGCAGTCTATGGTTGACTCTGACTCATGAGAATGTCAATAGTCCATTAAGATTTATGAAATTACTTATAAAAGACAATCAAACTTTAAGAATATTTGCCAAAGCATGGATTTACACTCCATTGCAAGTAATATTCGGAAAGAAATATCAATTATTTACACCTATTCCATCAATTGCTCAACATTTAGATAATCAATGTATGGCTCCGGGAATTGATTGGAATTCAAAATTTAAGGAAGGGCACCAATGGCTTATCAAATAAATTTAGGATGCATCATTTGCGGAAAATGTGCCAGACACTGCCCTGTTGATGCTATATATATGGGTTATGATATTTATGAAATCAATCCCAAGAAATGCGTGAGTTGCAAGGGTTATCACTCCGAGCCTCAGTGTGTGGCTGTTTGTCCGGTGGATGTGGTAACAAAGGCGAGAAAACGTGAAAAAAATTAAACTTGTCATAAAAAGTGGGATTATTACTTCAATATCGGAAAGCGAATTTGTTGAAATTATCTCTGATGGAAAAGAATATAAATTTTCAGATTGCATAGTTATTCCTGGAATTACAGATTCTCACTGCCATGTGTGGGGCTTGGGTATGATGAATTCGGGTCTGGATGTATCAGGAGGGATTTCATCTGAAGAAACTCTTGAAATTACCAGAAAAAACTATTTTAGAAAATGTGATTGGGTCATTGGCAGAGGTTGGAATAATGAATTGTGGAATAATACTGACCTGCCGGATAGAATTCAGGCAGACAAATTTTTTCCTGATGAGCCACTCGCACTTACACGTGTTGACGGACATTCAATCTGGTGCAATTCTAAAGCTTTGGAATTAGCCGGAATTGATTGTGATACTCCTGACCCAGCCGGAGGAAAAATTTTGAGAGATGAACATGGCAGTCCCACAGGAATGCTTATTGATAATGCAATGAATCTACTTGATTCATATATACCGGAATACACCGAATCTCAAATTACTTCATTCATTGATAAAGGTTTGGATTTGTGCTTAAAATCCGGCATTACTGCTGTTCATGATATGGATGTAAGCCCACAAATGGTAAGTATTTACCACAAATTGAATGAAGCCGGCAAATTGCCAATAAGGGTTTTCGCTTATGTTAGCTGTCAAAATGATGAAGTTTTCAATGCGAAAATTTTGCCTTATAAATCTGAAATGTTCACTATACAGGGAATCAAGCTTTTTTCTGATGGTGCACTTGGCTCGTATGGAGCTGCACTAATTGATGATTACAGCGACAAAACCGGTGAAAGGGGATTATTATTGTTGACATCAAATGATATGCTTGGCAAAATCCTAAAAGCTGATGAATCAGGATTTGATGTTGTCATTCATGCTATTGGAGACAGAGCTGTCAGAGAAGTAATTGATGCGTTTGAAAAATTCAGAGAGCTGAAACCATATTCAACGATTAATCTTAGAATCGAACACTCCCAGACTGTTCATCCTGATGACATTCAAAGATATAAGCAATTAAATATAATTGCATCGGTTCAACCTATTCATTTTGTTAGTGATGCTAAAATGGCTCAAAAAAGGCTTGGCAACGCAAGATTGCTGAAGTCCGGTTACCCATGGAAAACTTTTATTGATAATGAAGTACTTGTAATCGGAGGCTCTGATTTTCCCATTGAATCTCATAACCCATTTTTAGGAATAGATGCATTTATCAGCAGACAATATGATTTGGAAACTGATAATTCGATTTTTGATGAAAGGCTTTCTGAATCTGAAGCTCTGAAATGTTATACTGATTATCCGTATATTTCTGTAAATGTTGAAAATATCGGAAAACTTGAAATTGGGTGTAAAGCAGATTTTGTAGTAATTGAAGGAAATTCAATTAGTTCAGTATCAAAAGTTTCTTCTGTGTTCATAAATGGCGAGCAAATTATTAGCTGATAGATAATGAATTTAACAATAGAAAACATATTACTCGTTGGTTCGATATTGCTCTTTCTAAGTGTAATAGCCGGTAAAACTTCATATCGCTTTGGAGTGCCGACATTGATATTATTTTTAGGTATCGGTATGCTTGCCGGTTCTGAAGGAATAGGAGGTATATATTTTAATGACCCTGTTTTAGCTCAGTTTATCGGTGTTGTAGCTCTTAATTTCATTCTGTTTTCCGGTGGACTTGATACTAATTATACGACAATCAAACCGGTTCTTTGGCAGGGAGTTTCATTATCAACAATAGGAGTTTTGTTAACAGCAGTTAGCTTAGGAACGTTCATTTGGTATATCACAGATTTTACAATTTATGAAGCTATGTTATTGGGTTCTATTGTATCATCAACTGATGCTGCTGCAGTTTTCTCAATTCTAAGGTCAAAAAGTCTTGCTTTGAAAAGTAATTTAAGACCTACTCTGGAACTTGAAAGTGGTAGTAATGATCCTATGGCTTATGTGCTAACAATTGGTTTTTTAAGTCTTGTTATAAATCAGGATTTGTCACCTCTTACAATGATACCCTTATTTCTTCAACAAATGGCTATCGGTTCTATAGCAGGCTTGGGTTTCGGGAAATTATCAAAATACATTATAAATAATATCAAACTTGATTTTGAGGGTCTTTATATTGTACTTGTTATATCGTTGATGTTCATATCATTTGCTGCTACTGATTTTATTGGCGGAAACGGTTTTCTGGCTGTATATCTTTGTGCTGTTTATATAGGCAATCAGGAGTTCATTCACAAAAAAACAATATTCAAGATGTTTGACGGATTAGCCTGGTTAATGCAAATCGTACTGTTTTTAGCTCTTGGATTACTTGTTTTTCCTTCACATATTATGCCAGTTATAGGTTTGGGTCTTATTGTATCTTTATTTTTAATAATTGTAGCAAGACCACTTGGTGTATTTTTTGCTTTAGCTCCATTCAAAATGAAGATGAGACGGCGATCTTACATCTCTTGGGTTGGGCTTAGAGGAGCTGTTCCTATAGTATTTGCAACATATCCACTGCTTGCCGGAATTGAAAAAGCAGACATGATATTTAATTTAGTATTTTTTATTTCTTTGACTTCAATATTGGTACAAGGTACATCTTTGAGTTTCTTTGCAAGATTGCTCAGAGTATCTTTACCGGCTAAAGTAAAGCCGATATCCCCAATAGAAATTCAAATGACTGACAGGGTTAAAACAGAAATGCTTGAAATAGAAATTCCAGTGAACTCATTTGCCTGCTCAAAAAGAATTGTAGAGTTGAATTTTCCTAAAACTGCTATAATTGCTATGATAAACAGAAATAATAATTTCATTACACCTAACGGAGCGACAATCGTTGAGTCAGGAGATATTTTGATAGTATTAGTGGAAAATAAGGATTATATCAACGATATTTACGATGCTTTAAAACTTAAAATTCCAAATAAATAATTTTTAATAATAATAAAAACTTAAAATCGTTCCTATAGTTATTATTAAATTCTTTTTTTTAAATTTGAGGTAAATATGAATGCAGTAATCAATGATACAGAAGTTGAACTTATCCCTACCGGTGTAACAGGCTCAGATGAGCAAGATGCGATAATGATTACACGCAGAGCTTTGGATAAAATCAGCTCAATCAGACAAGAGAACAGTGTACCTGATGAATATTCACTTAGACTTGGTACTCAGAGTGGAGGATGTTCAGGGATGAATTATATACTTGGTTTCGATTCAGAAGTGAATGATTTTGACAAACTTATTGAATTACATAATCTAAATTTAATTATTGATAATAAAAGCCTTTTTTATTTGATGGGTGTTACTTTGGATTATGTGGATGATATGCATGGTAGCGGATTTGTATTTAACAATCCGAACAATGCAAAAACTTGCGGTTGCGGTGGCGGAGGTCACTAATTCTGCATAAGTATCTTTTTATAGTAAAGCCCGGAAATTGATTTTTCGGGCTTAATTTATTATAACAATTTTTTTCAATTTGTTTTCATAAATTTCTGAAATCTATCACCAAGACGGATAAAATATACTCCTACGGGTAGACGAGAGATTTCAACTCTGTATGAGGACATTTCAAGAAGTGCCTCTGTAGACATTACCTCTATTCCAAGTACATCAAATATCTGAACTTTCGTACTTTTATCATAGGGATTAAGTCCATTATTGATAGGAAAGATGGTTATAAAATCATATGCCGGATTTGGGTAAATTTGCAATTCGGAATAAGAAGATTCATTATTAACTGATGTTGCAAAAGACTTAAACACACTACCGGACTGATAAATATATTTTGTTGATATATCCTGCACAATAACTGTAGCATATAAATCAGTATTAATTTTTGTATCAAGCGTGTAATTATAATCATAAGTCAATTTTTCACCGGCTTTGATTGAAAATATTTCTCCACTGCTTTTGGGAAGTGACTTTCGCATGATGTAATTAAAGTCAGTCATACCGTTTTGCTGTGATGAATAGATATGTTCTTTCTCAATCAAATAAACAAAGAGAACTTTATTATTAAGTTCGATATTGCTTGTTATGTCAATTTTTACTGAGCCGCTATGTCCATTATTGACAAAATTAATATCTACATTTACGGGTGTTGTTTTGGACATCGTGTCAATTATAGCATTAATTCTGTTCGTATCTGTAGGAAAGCCCGGATATGCTTCATTTGGCGCATTGACTGCATTTATTCTTGCATATGGGAAGAATGGTACCGAATATAAGTTTTTTCGATAATTATAATCTTCCTGTGCGTTTATAACCTTTTGATTATTTACCATAAAGTATGAGTAATAGTAAACAGGTATATAATCTGGATGGTTTTTCAGCCATGCTTTGTGCATTGGTGTTAAAGAGGCACAGGGTCCACACCATACTTCGGAAAATATCTCAAAGACAATATTTCGTTTATATTGAGCTATAAGTTCGGTACTGCTGAAAGCTATTATTATGGATGAGAATATAAGAAGATTCAGAATTAGTCTTCTAGGTGGCGATTTAGTAGTAGTTCTCATTTTACGACCTGTTTAATTAACATTTTAAAAAATAACACTCTTGACAGATATAAAATACAAAAATCTTTTTAATTTAAATCAATTAAATTTATTTTTAATAAATTTAATTTGTAAATTGTATGATTTTCTCATAATTTCATTATTAAATATATTTTGTTTATTTTTGTATCTTATAAAACTTAAAGAAAAATGTATTCCAAAATTAAGAAACTCGGTTCAGACACTTTAATATATGGTTTTGCCACAGTTTTTGGCAGATTTCTTAATTTTTTATTGACACCAATATATTCCAATTTACTTTTTGGTACCGAATATGAATTTATAATTTACATATATGCACTTCTGGCATTTATAAATGTCATATATTCTTTCGGGATGGAATCAGCATTTTTCAGATTCTACTCTCACGATAACAAAGAACAGGCTTCAAAGGTCTTTACACATTCATTTTTGATAATAAATATTATCAGTGTTGCATTTACGGCAATTATATTGATAAGTTCGGATTTCATTGCTTCAATTATTGCAAATCCTGAAGTAACATCAGCCGCTTATTTAATACGACTCGCTGCTCTTATCCCCATGCTTGATGCAGCTATTCTCATACCAATGGGTTATATGAGAATGACAAATCAGGCGAAAAAATTTGCTACAATCAGGTTTTCATTGATTTTCCTTACTGTAGCATTTAATCTGATATTGCTGATTGGATTTGAATTGCAGGCAGAAGGAGTGCTTTATGCACAGCTAATAGCTTCTTCAATAGGAGTTATTTATCTTTTGCCGATGATAGTTAAAAAATTTCTCGCTCAGATTGACAATAAGTTATTTATTAGAATGTTGAAATTCGGACTTCCCACTATTCCCGCAAACCTTGCGGCAATAATCCTTCAAGTGGCTGACAGACCGATTCTTACTGAGCTTACTGATTCATTCCGCGATGTGGTAACATATCAGGTCAATTACCGGCTTGGAATCCCTATGATGATTTTTGTTACTGTGTTTGAATATGCCTGGAAGCCGTTTTATCTGTCACACTTCAAGGACAGCCACGCTAAAGAGCTTTTCGCTAGAATATTTACATATTTTACTCTTGCTGCAGCACTGATATTTTTGACAATAAGTATGTTTATAGGCTATATTGTCAGAATACCCGGAATAGGAGGGGAATACTTTATCAATCCGGAGTATTGGTCAGGTATGCACATCATACCAATTATACTTTTTGCGTATTATTTCAACGGTGTATTTACCAATTTGAGTGCAGGTCTTCTGATTGAGAAGAAAACTCAGTATCTTCCTTTGGCTGTTGGGATTGCTGCTTTGGTCAATATAGCTGTCAATTTTGTACTTATACCAAAAATGGGCTACGAAGGAGCTGCATGGGCTACATTGGCAGCATATTTTGTATCGGTATTGATTATTTATTTCATCGTTATGAAGATATTTCCTGTAAACTATGAGTGGAGGAGAGTTGCTCTGATTCTTGTTGCTACTGCCGGTATTTTCTTTACTGATAAATATCTGACAGGATTTATAGAAAATAATATTTTAATAGTATTCAAAGTTTCGCTTTTGATAATTTTCTTTTGTATGTTATATTTGTTTAAATTCTTTGGTTCGAATGAAATAGAAATCTTGAAAAAATTTATAAAAAAGTAGTTTGTGTTAAATTTTTGCAATAAATTTTATAGGTTATTAACAGTAATTTCGTTAATTTGTATGTATAATTTACAATTTCGAATGTTCCCATAATAAAAAAATTCTTAAAATACAATAGGTTAGAAAAAATAAATTATGAAATAAATCTTTTTAATTATAAAACTTATTTGTAATTTTGAACTCTGTAAAAATGAAAATTCATAAAATGTTGTATTAAAATTGTATAGGAAAAGAAATTATGACAAAAGCTGATATTGTTGATGAAATATCAAAAGCAACCGGTCTGACAAAAATCGAGACCAAAGCAGTCGTTGATGGTGTTTTTGCAAGTATTATAAATGCAATTACTGCCGGTAAGCGTATTGAATTGCGTGGATTTGGTGTTTTTAAACACAAAAGTAGAAAACCAAGAATGGCACGCAATCCAAAATCAGGTGAATTAGTACCTTTAGAAAAAAGATACGTACCTGTTTTTAAGCCTTCACCTGAATTTTTGAATAAAGTCAATGATAATTTAAAATCAAACGACTAAGATTTTTATTTTTGGAGATAATTATAAGATGATTTTATAATTATCTCCGTTTTTTTTTGGTTTATATACATTTTTGCATTATATTTGTAAACTTATATAGTGCAGAATAAAATATTTATAATAATTTCATTTGGAGTGATTATGCCCTGCGGTAAAAAGAAAAAACGTCATAAAATGGCTACCCATAAAAGGAAGAAAAGACTTCGTAAGAATCGTCATAAAAAAAGGAAATAATCCTTAGTCTAAGGCTGTTACGATATTTCATCATAACAGCCTTATTTTTTTAATTTCCCCACTTACGGTCATCCTCAAAGGTTATACCACTTCTTTCAGATAGAATAATTTGTATATCCCGAAATGCATTAATTAACTTTTCTCTGTCAAAAAAAGCTGTAGAAATAGATAAGACCTGCTCATCTTTGGTCATAATTACTAAATTTTCAGTTCTTCTGTTCATTTCCTGAAATGATTTAACAAGTATAATATCATCCCAGTTTGCAGTAAATTCAGGCTGCGGCTTGAGATACTCAATTTTATCGGGATATAACTTTAAAGTGCGTTTCTTGCGGCTGAAATGATATAAAAAACCGCCAGCAAAAAGTCCTAATAGTCCACCCGATACAGATTCAGAAAGCGATTGCTTATCGCCTGCAATTAAACCGCTGACTAAATATGCTCCGCTCAGCACTATGATTAGAAATGATAAATAACTGAATGATTTGAGCTTGGTTGAATATTCACTGTATAATTCTGACATTTGATTTATTTTATTTGTTTAACAATTTCTTGAAGTGCTTCAATAGCATAAATAAGTTTTTTATCGGAGATATATGGAGCCGGACCAAGTCTAAGGTGGTCTTCTCGATAATCAGTATAAATATTATGTTTAAATAATTTTTGACTTATAATTCCGGCAAACTTAGTTTTAAGTACAAGAAATCCGCCTGATGCTTCAAGAGGAACATCGTTATCACGTTTAATTATTTTGCTTTCCATATCAATCCTGTCAAATAAATCAGCCATAACTTGCTTCTGATGAAGATTCACTTCCCGAAGAATTTCGGGCGTGAGCTCATTTTCTTCAAAAAACTGAAAGACTTCAGCAGCTCTGTAGTGAGAAACCGGGTCATAAGTTGAGCCTGCAAATCTGTAATGTCCTTCACCATACGGAACTTCACCCGGAAACTTTGTTTCTGCGAGCTGGGAAAACTCACTAAACCAACCTGTAAATGCAGGTCTAAGCAAACAATTTTCAGGTATTCGCAAGAAACAGTTGCCTTCACCAAGCTGACAATATTTATAACCTCCACCTGTGATGAAACTGTTTGTCAGTCCTTCGCTGCAAATATCAAATGGGATTGCATTCAGGACATGATAAGCATCCACTAATAAATAAGTCCCAAATTCCATGCATTTATTTTCAACTAATCCAAGATTGTTGATTATCCTGCCATTTTTGAAAAGAACTTTTGAGACTATAACGCAAGCAGTATTATTATCAACCAAATCAGAAATTCTTTCAGCAAGGTCATCATATGGTTCAGCCCGAACTTTTACTACTTCAATCCAATCTTCTGAAAGTCTGTCTAATTGCCTTCTGACAGTATGAAACTCCATATCTGTTGTTATAATTTTTCTTCGATTTTTCCAATCCATAGCTGATAGAAATTTAAGTAATAAATCATGAGTATTTGCAGCAAGCGCAATTTCTCCATTACTGTCATTCATCAGTTTTTTATAGCCATTTCGTACAGCATCAGCCTTTTCAAATGCTTTAGACCATTTGTAGTCAATTAGTCCGGCGGCATCATTCCAGCATTGCCTAAGACCGTCATAAGCTACATCGGGCCACGCCTGATGAGAGTGCCCTGTAAGTAAAATTCTCTCGGATACATTGAACGAAGTGTAAAATTTTTCAAGAGAATTTGGAGAGTTATATAGAGACTGAATATTTATCATATTGAAAATTCCGCTCTGATAATCCATAAATCAGGGAAAGCCTGACGGAATAAAGTACTTTTCAGGTAGTCAGCCCCTGAAGAGCCACCGGTTCCCATTTTAGTTCCAATTGTCCGCATAACCATCTGAACGTGCCTGTATCTCCATTCCTGAAGCCCTTCATCAAGGTCAAGTAGTAATTCGCAAAATTGAGAAATTACAGGAGAATTTCTGTAAATATCAACAAGAATTTTCTGAACCTCTGCGCTGGGTTCAATTCTTTGCTTGAAATCACGATTGAGTAAATCATCAGGAATGTTGTAAGAATTATTCTTTAAATAAATTAAAAATACATCCCAAAGAGTTGGGGAATTATATCTCATTTCGAGCTTTGCCCTTTCATCAGATTCCGCATCAGTGCGGCGCAATGCATTGCTGTCTTTCAGTCCAAGTGCAAACTCCAATTCACGAAATTGAGTAGATTGAAATCCGCTTGCACTTTCGAGATAATTTCTGAATGTAAGAAATTCAAGTGGAGTCATAGTTTCCAAAATATCAACCTGATGAACAATAACTTTCATTATTGTATTGATTCTTTTAAGAGATTTTTGGGCATCGGTGATTGAATTTGCATCAAGCCTGCGACAAAGTTCATCAGTTTCATGAAGTATTTGTTTAAACCATAGCTCATAAGCCTGATGTATTATTATAAAAAGCATTTCATCATGCTCAGGTGGATTTGATTTTAGAGACTGAAGCTTTTTGAGTTCATCAATCATTAAGTAACTTGAGTAAGTTAATTCCATTTTACCTCTTCAAAATAAATTTATAATAAAATAAATTAACTGATTAATTTCAAAATTATTTGAAATAAATATTTTTCGTCCGGTTTGTTTTTAATATTCAAACATTATTTCAGTTTAATTCCAATATTTGCTGGGGATAAACTTTTCATAAATTTTGAATAGAGAAAAAAGCAATTGAAACCAACCTTTTAATGTATTTACAATAATCCTAATTGATATAATCTATCAAAATATCGTATTAATAATGCCGTCTTAAAATTTGTTAAGTATGACATTTTTTTAATTTTAAAATAAATTATTTGAATTAATGGCTTAACTTTATATATTTAATATAATTAACAAATTATTATCAGAGAAAATAATGCCACAGACAATTGTACAAAAAATATTGGCAAAAGCTTCAGGTAAACCAGAAGTTAATGTTGGCGATGTACTTGAACCAAAAGTATCGCTTGCAATGTCACATGAAAATGCTGCTCTTGTACTCAACCAGTTTCTTGAAATTTATAATGGAATAGGGGAGACTGCCAATGTATGGGACCCTTCAAAAATATCCATAATATTTGACCACAGAGTGCCTGCTGAGAGCAAGAAAACAGCTACTAATCAAAAGAAAGTACGTGAATTTGTTGACCAACAAGGTATATCAAAATTTCACGATGTTCGTGGAGATGAGGGTGGTATCTGCCATCAGATTTTACCTGAAATGGGTTATGTACTTCCCGGAAGTGTGATTGTTGGCACAGACAGCCACACAACTACTCACGGGGCTTTAGGTGCATTCTCTTTCGGTATAGGTGCTACGGAGATGGCATCGGTATGGGCGCTGGGAAGTATTCTGAATGTCGAAGTACCTGCTACAATCAAAGTTATAATCGAGGGAGAATTACCGAAATTTGTAACTCCAAAGGATTTAATTTTGTACCTTATTGGGAAAATCTCAGCTGAGGGTGCTAATTTTAAAGTACTCGAATTCTATGGCTCAACCATAAAAAATATGAGCACCAGCGGAAGACTTACAATTTGCAATATGGCAGTCGAAGCAGGTGCTACGTCAGGTATCGTTCCACCTGATGAAGAAACTGTCAGGTATCTGAGAGAGGAAGCAGGGGTAACAGGAGTTATTGATATAATTACAGCTGATGAAGATGCTGTTTATGATAAAATTGTTGAGATTGATGCGACCAAACTAGAGCCTCAAATAGCATGTCCTCATACTGTTGATAATGTAAAGCCGGTTAGCGAAGTTGAGGGTACAAAAGTGCATCAGATTGTTATCGGTTCCTGTACTAACGGCAGGCTTGACGATATAGCCGCAGCTGCTGAGATACTTCGTGGCAAAAAAGTGGCTAAAGGTGTAAGAATGCTCGTATTTCCTGCATCATCAAGGATTTATACACAGGCTGTTGAAGCAGGATATGTTACCGACCTTATGAAAGCCGGTGCTGTAGTTATGAATTCAGGATGTGGTCCATGTCTTGGGGTGCATCAGGGTGCTTTGGGCGACGGTGAAACAGCTCTTGCCACAACCAACAGAAACTTCAAAGGTCGTATGGGGAATCCTACTTCAGATGTCTATCTTGCATCGCCGGTAGTTGCAGCAGCTTCAGCTCTGACCGGCGTAATTACTAACCCTCAAAAAGGAGAAAATTAAAATGCCAAAAGTAATATATAAAATTGGCGATGATATATCTACTGATATTATTTATCCGGGAAGATATATGGCTACTGTGCTTCCGACTGAAACTCCACAATATGCTTTCGATGATATTAAAGATTTAAATAAGTCGTTGAACGAAAAGCCGAAGAGTGATCAAGCAATTTTGATTGGTGGTAAGAATTTCGGTTGTGGATCTTCAAGAGAACAAGCTGTATCAACTTTGAAAGGGCATAATCTTACGGTTATTGCTAAAGATTTTGCGAGAATTTTTCTTCAAAATTCAATCAATCTTGGTCTTAATACTGTCATTTGTCCTGAGATTGAAGCAGAAATCAATGATGATATTGAGTTACAACCTGATATTGTTATTAACCATACTCAGGGAAAATCATTCCCGATAATACCACTTCCTGCTGCAAGAAAAGCCATAGTGGAAGCGGGTGGTCTGATTCCTTATACTCAAAAATTATTAAAGGAAAAATTGGGAGTTTAGGTAATTCTCAAGAACTGTATTAGAATAATATGATTATCAATTAAAAAATCCCCGTTCTGAAAATTTTCAAAACGGGGAAATTTTTGTATTTCGCAATAATAAATTACATACCTGATGGTGCAGCAGGTTCATTCGGGTCTCCTGCTTTGCTTACCGGGATCTTAACTAATATGTAAGCAATGAGACCAATTACACCAAGACTTATAAGGAATGGAGCTCCCGGGAAAATATGTGGCATAAATATACCGAATACTGCAAATCCTGCGAATATAAGTCCCATCAATGCTTCACCTGCTATTAAGCCTGAAGCGAGAAGTACGCCCACATTTTCAACTCTCGCCATTTGGAAAGTATTGAATTTGTTTCGTTCATTTACCATTTCTACTACACCTTTTATCATACCACCAATAAAAATTGCGAATGTAGTTTCGAGAGGTAGGTACATACCGACACTGACAAGCATCGGACTTTTCACCTGCATGAGTATAAATGCAAATCCCATAATCATGCCTACGATAATAAGGGGCCATGCCATTTGACCGCCAACTATACCCTGAGATAATATTGCCATAAGACCGGCTTGAGGTGCGGATAAACTCTTACTGCCGAAACCGCCCTCGTAGCCCTCTTGGAGTCCTTTGGCTATATCTCCGTCATTTAGGAATGATAGTACGAAAAACATAACCAAGCCTGATAAAATGACACCAACGATATCGCCAACCTGCATTTTCCATGGCGTACCACCCAAAATATGACCTGCTTTCAGGTCCTGAAGCATCTCGCCTGCAACTGCAGCCGAAACGCAAACTATCGCAGCAACACCAAGAACTGCAGCAACTCCGCCTTCATCACCTGTCACGCCAAGTGCAACAAGAACAAGAGCTGTTACAACCAATGCTGTAAGTGTTAAACCGGAAATAGGATTATTACTTGAGCCCATAATCCCGACTAAATATCCCGACACTGCTGCAAAGAAGAAGGCAAGTATTATCATAATAGTTGATGATACTACAGCAACTAATATTGTTGTGTCAAAAATAAAGTAAGTTATACAGAATGTTGCAATTGCTACAATCAAAATACCAAGAATTATCCAATTGAAAGGAATATCTTTTTCAGTCCGGTCAGTTCCGGTTGATTCACCCAAAGCGGCTTTTTTTACATCGCCTACTGAGCGTGCAATACCGGCAGCGAGACTTTTTCTCATTTTAAAAAGAGTAAAACCAGCGCCAACAAGCATACCACCAATTGCAATTGGTCTTACTATATATTTCCAAATTTCGAACATCTGGAATATCGGGTCATTGACTCTTGTGGAAGCTTCAGCTAATGTCATTCCCTTAGCTTCTGCCAATACAGCTGCCCAAAGATTGTAATCTATAAATGGGGACATAAAATAAAATATCATCGGAGTTAAAAGTCCCCATGCGATTAAGCCACCACTGAAGTTAAGTGAAGCAAGCTTCGGTCCGATTATGTAACCAACGCCCATATATGCAGGACTTACACCGGGAGAACTCAGAAATATCCCACCCTGTCCGGAGAACGTAGTTCCTGTTATTGTTTGCTTTGAAAATACAACAAATTTCTCCCATATTGCAGGGAAAATTTTGAATTCAGCCATCAATTTTACAAGGGCTCCAAATCCCATAGCGCCAAAGAGAAATATCGAGTTGCTTCCGCCGGAACGCCCGGTTTTGTGGATTTCAGCTGCAGCAACTGATTCGGGGAATGGCAGTTCCTTATCGTCAACCATTACTCTTCTCAGAAGTGCAACAAACATAATACCGAGAATACCACCAAATACAAGTATTAGAGATGCAGCAAAATAATTCTCAAATGTAAAGAATGGATTCCAAATTCCGGCTATAAAAAATGCCGGAAGTGTAAATATTGCACCTGCGGCAACTGATTCACCAATTGAGCCTACAGTTCTTGCAAAATTCTCCTCTAATATTGAACCTTTTAGTATCTTTAGTAATGCCATGCCGATTACTGCGGCTGGATATGTTGCGGCTATAGTCATACCGGCTTTTAATCCCAAATATGCATTTGCAGCACCAAGTACGACTGCCATTATTAACCCGAGAATCAGGGCTTTGATTGTCATTTCAGCCATGTTTGAATCTGCAGGTACAAATGGTACAAATTTTTTATCAGCCATTCGAACTCCCTTTTAGTTAATAAAAATAAATTTTTGTTTTTTCCATATTCAGAAAAATAAAATTACTAACATTTTATCAAATAATAAAACAGTTTTTGTAAAAATTCAAATTTTTGGATAGTAATTTGTAATATTTATTTTTAATTTATTATCTTTTTCATTATTATGTAATATTATTTCTGTATTCGAACTGTTTAGATAGAATCAAATTAACCACATGCCATTTAAGGATTCAAAAGTATTTGAGTTGGCATACGAAGGGTTAACTTTTGCTGATTATCGCAAACCTGATATGATACCTGTTTATGTTAACAAATGATTTGAGGCAATATCAGGTTATTCAGCCAAAGATGTTATTAGTATGAAATGCAGTTTTTCCAAGTGACATTTTTCAATTAGGGCGAAACAAAAATCGCCCTAATTGAAAAAAATTATTTTTTAATCCATTTGATAATATCTTCTACTACTCTTTCATCAACTTTAGTAGGTCTGTAGTATTCATCAGGTTTACTTTTGCCTTCACCTGTTTGGAGTAAATGATTCAGGTCTTCATATAGAAGGAAGTCTGCTTTCTTATGATTCTTCAGAGCATTTTTCCAAATATCAAAATCCTGCAATGTAACCTGATAGTCTCTGGCACCCTGCATGATTAGTATCCTGGTATCAAGTTCAGATGCTTCTTTAGCCGGATTAATACCCTTGAATGTCATCCAATACTTTGCCGGCATACTAAGAGGTAAAGAATCAGAGGGTGTGTCTTTGCTTAAGTTAGGGGAGAGCATTCTGTCAATTTGAATTTTCAACTCTTCAATTTTTGCTTTTTCTTCATCATCAATTTCACCATCAAGTGAAAAGAGGTAATTGTACTGGTCAAGAAGTGTATTTTCAAGTTTTCTCGACATACCTGCAAGACTAATAATTCCGGCAATTGCTTTTTGTTCTCTGGCAATTCTTGGAACTAAAGTTCCGCCAAGACTATGTCCTAAAACATAAATTTTATTTACATCAATATTGTACAGTGCAGCATTCTCAATGAGTAAATTTACTGCATAAACTGCGTCATAAATTACTTCATCATAAACGTCTGCATCGTTGAAAATTTCCATCATTTTTTCAGGATATTGCTTTGTTCGTTTATTGAATCTGAAAACAGCAATACCATTGGAAGCAAGTCCCCAAGCAATATCTTTAAATGGTTTATTCGGACCTATTGATTCATCCATATCATGTGGTCCCGAACCATGAATCAATACAACTGCAGGTGATGGTTGTTGGCTTTTGGGTAGAGATATTGCACCATTTAATATAAAAGGCTCTTCTCCGAAGCGAACTCTGATTTCAGCAAACTGAGTAGTATCTGCATATTTTGGAGGAATATAATCTTCTTCTCTTTCTTTTGGCGATATAAAAAATCCTGATATAAGATTATCTTTATCAATTGTAATTTTTGCTTCAAGCAAACCATTTTCAAATGATAATAGCGAACTGCATATCACAAAACCATTATAATCACTTGATAAAATTTCACCTTGATTAAGAAATTTGCCGAATAATGAAGTAATCTGACCCCAAATTTGAGCAGTTTGTTCAATAGGAAGTTGTTGCTTAACAGTTTCATTAAAACGGCTTTGCATAGCTTCAGCATCATTATTTCTAAAATCTTTCAAAAACTGTCTTGCTGTCTCGCGTGCTGCTTCATGGCTGGGAGTTGCCAGCAGAATACTTGCAAATAATAAACTTGAAATTGTAATAAACAAAAATTTACTCATTTTGAAATTCCGGCAAATATAATTTTAAACATCAAGATTTTTAACATACTGAGCATTTCGTTCTATAAATTCACGTCTCGGTTCGACTTTGTCACCCATCAGCATTTGGAAAACACGCGATGCCTGAGCCGCTTCGCCAAGAGTTACAAGTAAAATCGTTCGCTTTTCAGGGTCCATAGTTGTATCCCAGAGCTGTTCAGGGTTCATTTCTCCAAGTCCTTTAAATCTTGAAATATTGATACCATCTTTTCGGGCTTCTTCCAATACAACAGCATCAGCATCAACCGGAGCTTCTCCCTCTTCAAGTTCAATAACTACTTTTGCTTTAGGTGATTCTTTCCTGAATCTGTCAATGATTTCGTCACGCTCTGAATCATTAAAAGCATAAAATTCTTGTTTACCTTTTTTAACTTTGTAAAGGGGTGGTTGGGCAATAAAAAGTTTGCCCTCAATAATTAAATCTTTCATATAATTGAAAAACAGAGTCAGCAGAAGAGTTCGGATATGCGAACCGTCCACATCGGCATCCGCCATAAGTATTACTTTGCCGTATCTTAGCCTTGTCATATCAAAGAAGTCACCAAAACCAACACCAAGTGCAGTGATTATTGTCTTTACTTCTTCATTTTCTAAAGCTTTGGCAGGACCTGATTTCTGAACATTCAATATCTTACCCTTGAGAGGCAAAATAGCCTGAAATTTTCTGTCTCTGCCTTGTTTTGCAGAGCCACCCGCTGAGTCACCCTCGACTATGAATATTTCCGTATCCTGAGGTGAATCAAGAGAGCAATCTGCAAGTTTACCCGGTAGGGTAGAGGTTTCCAAAGAATTTTTACGTCTGATCAAATCTCTTGAATTTTTTGCTGCAATACGAGCTTGTGCTGCGACAAAAGCTTTATCAATTATTTTCTTTGCTTCTGATGGACTTGAATCCAAAAACTGTGATAATTTATCATTCACAATCGAGCGTACTATACCTTCTACTTCACCATTGCCCAGTTTGGTTTTCGTTTGTCCTTCAAATTGCGGCTCAGCTACTTTGACTGATATTATTGCAGTCAAACCTTCACGGAAATCATCTCCTGTAAGATTAACTTTGCCGTTATTTTTTTTGTTGAGATTATTGGCATAAGAATTAAGAGTTCTTGTCAATGCAGAACGAAAGCCTGAAACGTGTGTACCACCTTCTACTGTATTGATATTATTTACATAAGAAAGTACATTTTCAGTATAACCACCGTTATATTGGAAGCATATTTCAACAATGGTTTCAACTTGAGAATCTCCAATATCAGAGCCTGTTATCAAAATCGGATTGACTAATGTTTTGTTATCAATATCAATATAGCCTATGAAGTCAAGCAAACCGTGTTCATAATGATAAGTTTCACTCAATTCTTCCAGTTCGTCAATGAAATTAATAGTCACTTCATTATTTAAAAATGCAAGTTCGCGAAGTCTTTCAGCAACTTTATCAAATTTAAATGTTGTAGTTTTGAATATTGTTGAATCAGGCTTAAAGTAAACTTTGGTTCCTGTAAGTGAAGATTCACCAATCACTTCGACTTCTGTTTGGGGAACGCCTTCCTTGTAAATTTGCTTGAATATTTTACCCTCTCGCTGTACTGTAACTTCAAAATATTCTGACAGGGCATTCACACAAGATACCCCAACACCATGAAGACCACCGGATACTTTATAAGATGCTTTGTCAAATTTACCTCCGGCATGCAGAGTACACATTACAACTTCGAGAGTAGATATTTTTTTTATAGGGTGGGGACCTGTCGGAATTCCGCGTCCGTCATCTTCTACGCTGCAAGCACCGTCTTTGTGAAGTATAACCGTGATATTTTTACAGTAACCTGCAAGTGCTTCATCTATAGAGTTATCAACAACTTCCTGAATCAAATGGTGAAGACCGCGTTCGCCTACATCACCGATGTACATCGCAGGTCTTTTCCTGACAGGGTCCAAACCTTCGAGTACTGTTATACTGCCTTCACTGTAATCGCCGTTGGTAATCGGCAAGTCCTGTTCAATTGCTTTTATAGCCTCAAAAGCTACATCTGAACTTAAGATTTCTTTCTCGTCGCTCATAATTAAATTATTTTTGAAATTTGTAAATATTATAACTTACAAATATACGAATAAATCAGCGAATAACCATGCTTTTTATCACTTCTTTGTTTCTATAATCATTGATTTTATCAATTATTTGCTGCCTTCTCATAAACAGTTCGCTACGCCACACTGAAGAGCTGCATCGAGTTGTAAGAACGCCATTTTTCAATGTGTCGGGCTTAGAAACTTCCGCAAATTTTTCACCTACCAATTCTGCCCAATTATTAATTATTAATGCTAATTCATACTCTTCGTGAAGACCTGTTTTTTCTATGTAAACCTGAATCAAATCGTCAAGTGTTAATGCATCTCTATTTATTAACATTGTGCCTCCTTACAATTCCATTTTGAACTTCATAATAAACGGTTGAAATGTTATTTAAATCAGAAAATCTCTCGGCATTTGTTAGTGTGATTAATGTCTGAGCTTTATTTTCCATGATTTTGCTAAAAACTGCATTGCTGCGTTGGGTATCAAGCTCTGAAAACACATCGTCAAAAAGAATGACAGGCGTTTCATTCAAAATATCTTTTAGATATTCAAACTCAGCAAGTTTAATACTTATTAGCAGACTCTTGTGCTGACCCTGCGAGGCAGCTTCGCGGGAATTCAAACCATTAATTTTGAAAATAATATCGTCCTTGTGGGGTCCAAACAACGTAGAGCCACGTCTGAATTCAGATGAGCTCAGATCGCTGTATCTTCGTTGCAACAATTCTTTTATTGAATCTTTATCTTTTATTTCATCATTTTTGATTGTATCAGGCATATAAATTATCTCAGGTACTTCAATATTATTACTTACAAATTTATATGATGTTTCAAAGAAATTTTTAAATTCTGATACAAAATTAAGTCTTTTGAAATATATTTCGACAGCGGATTTAATAAGCATATCTGTGAGAATTTCATAGTAATCGCGATTTGTTGAACCTGATTTCAAATACTCTGATAGCATTGAATTTCTTTGTTTTAATAACTTACGATATCTTAGTGTTTCTGAAGCATAGTGCCTGCCTGATTGGGACAGAATCATATCCAGAAACTGCCTCCTGTCCTGAGGTGAGCCGAATGTCAGGGACTTAAAATCAGGAGAAAGAACAACTAAAGGTATAATTCCGATTATATCTTTTGGATTTAGATTATCCCCAATTGATGTATTGATTTTTTTTCGTTGATTTTTGCGATATTCGATTTGAACGTTGTATGGCGCATCAACATTGCTGATGGCAGAAGTTTTTATACTAAAATATTCCTCTCCTGACTTAATTAATGATATGTCCAGGCAGGGTTGGAATGTTTTTGAAAGTGAGGCAACTGATACAGCCTCCAGAATTGTTGTCTTGCCGGAACCGTTTTGCCCGCTAATAACATTCACGCCATCGCCAAATTCAATTTGAGTATTGGAGTGATTCCTGAAATTATTTATATTTATACTCTTTATATGCATAGAAATTAATTAATTGCATAAATTCAATAACATAAGACTGTAAAAGTAAGGAAAAATCCAATATCTAAGTGTTTTTTTATGTAAATTTATAATAAGAAATGACCTCCTGAAGTATGATATGAATTCCACTTAAGTTTAATATTTGAGAATAACCAATATTTTTAAAATTATCCTAATCTTGCTCGATTGATTATTTTAATTTATTAATTCAGAAAAAATATTTTTGATATTCTACAACCCTTTGAACCATTTCACAATTTCATTTACACCTTCAATGACATTTTTACAATTAACTTCATTAAAATCATCAGGTAATGATTTATGTAACGGAGTTGTTCTGGCAGTTGCGAGTGCTCCGGCACCATCAAAATCAACATAAGCCATACGAGCAGAAAATTCATTTTCGGGTCTGCTGAAAGAACTTCCGTGCAGAATTGCTACACCAGTATCATTAAGAAGCTGTGAACAAAGTTGCTTTGATGTTGTAATGCCTTTAGCATTCAATTTCTTTGCAAACTTAGAAAAATCCAAAAACAGATAAAATCCGCCGGTTGGCTCATAAACTTTTACGCCGCCTCTTTTCAAAATTTGTACACATTCTTTGCCAAGATTAGAAAGTATTTTTCGTGCCTGCCAAAGATATTCCTCAATTTCGCTTCCGCCTCTGAACGCTTGAACAGCGGCATATTGAATCGGTGCACTAACTGAAGTATATGTTTCACTTGCCACAATAGCCATTTTATCTAAGATCCATGACAAATTCTCCGGAAATGCAAAAGTTCCAAGTCGCCAACCTCCGGCACCACACCATTTTGACAATCCTGAACTAATGATTGTTCCCTCAGGATAAAACCTGCCAATCGAAATATGCTTGCCTTGATGATGAAGCTGCCCGTAAATCTCATCTGATAAAATGAAAATATGATGCTCTCTTGCTAAATCGGCAATAGCTTTCAAATCACGCTCTTCTATTGAGCCACCATCCGGATTACCTGGGTAATTGAGTATCATCAAAGAAGGTTTATTCCCCACATTTCTTTTTGTTAGAAATTCTTCAAAAAGTTTTGGAGTTAAATGCCATTTATCCTGATACCGACTATGTATGACTGATATTTCCTTGCCGAGTATTTTCGCCTGCGGAACATAAGAAACCCAGCATGGGCTTACTATAATAACTTCAGAATTAAAAACAAGTTGTAAAAGAAATACAAGTTCTTTCGAGCCTGGACCAATAATTACACAATTCGGATTAATATCAATGCCGTCTTTTCTTCTGTGAAAGTATGCGACTGCTTCACGGAGTGCTTGAAGTCCCTGAACGGGCAGATAATCTTTTTGAGGTGCGTTTAATCTTAAACAGTCAACAATACTATCCGGTACAGGGAATGGAGATTGCCCTAACCCAAATCTAAAAACTTGCTTCCCTTCAGACATGAGTTGTTTTGAGCGTGCATTAATTACAAGTGTATCAGATTCAGTCAAACCTAATACATTAGGGTTTGTGTATTCATCGGCATGGATATCTGCATGTAACATAGATTCTACCCCTCAAATTATTTTTCTTCCAAAAAAAAATCACATAAATTCTTGGCATTTATCATAAAGTATTCAAACAAAAATACATTATGTAGTTAAACGCAATATATACACAATTAGTTTTGGCAATGTTGAATTTTTCCATCATTCATAAATCAAAACTTCACAAATTTCTATATATTACAGCTCATTTTGGTCAGAATAAAGGATTAAAAAGATTTCGCGGATAAAAGAATAATGCAAGATGTACCACACTTGCGAAGTCTCGACTATCTAACTCTTATTTAACTTTCAACTCAATAACATTTAACGTTCAACTTAGTCAGATCTTCACGAACTTTTCTACTCTATCACCAAACCCGACGATATACACACCTGCCGGTAACATCTCAACATTTTTCCGATGAATATTATTTTATCACGGCTCCGGATGATATTGAAAAAATCAAATTTGTCGCTGGGGGAGATTCACGTCTTGGTGGCGATAAACCCAGATATGCAGGAAGAACACCGCATATAGACAGGCAGAATGTGATGAAGCTAATAGCTAAGCTGATTGAGGATAATCCTGATATATATGCTATGATACATGGCGCCGATTTCGGCACTACGGCTGATTGGAGGCATCTTTACTGGTTTTTTGATGATATGAAATATTCCTACGGTTCAGATAACAGAATACTTCCTTATTTTGTGTCTATGGGTAATCACGACACTGAAATTGGCTTCCTTGAAAATTTTTATTTAGGAGAAAATAATATTAATGAGGATATTGCATTCAGTTATTATTACAGTTCAAAAGTTACGAATGATATTTCACTCATAACTCTGAATACTGAAATTTCATTAACAGGTGAGCAGTATCATAAGCTTGTAGAAGAACTTCCTGAATTGAGAGAAAAATCAAAATGGCTGCTTGTGAATTATCACAAGCCGGCTTTCCCGGCCGTAAAAGATACAAATGAATATAAATTTAAAAGAGTAAGAGATAATTGGATACCTTTATTTGAAAAATATAATATTGATTTAGCAATAGAATCAGATGGTCACAGTCTTAAAAGAACAATTCCGATTAGAAATGGAAAAATTGATTTAGAGCGTGGGATTACTTACATTGGAGAAGGTGGTCTTGGAGCGCCTTTAAGAGAACCTGATACAAACAGATGGTTTCTTAAGGGAGGTTTCGCCTCAAAAGATTTACACGTCTGGTTAATTGAAGTTACCCGTAAATCAATTGATTTAAAAGCAATTGGAATTGAAAATCAATTATTCGACAATCATAAAATATTTAAGAAATTAAGGCAGTGATATGAAAAGAAATACGACTTATATTTTAACACTTCTGTTAGCAATTGCTTTAATAAGCTCCTGCTCTGATGAGAAGCCCAAAAGAGATATCTTAGTTTTTACTTATGATTCTTTGAAATTCTCTGAAGATGTACCCGGAGATTATTCAACCCTTGAGAATTTCGGTGGCGATTCTATAAAAAATGTAATATTGATATTAGGTGATGGTGTCGGTATTAATCGGATTCTGCATCATACGTAATGCCATCGAAGTTGTCACGGTTCATAGTGCCTGCTGAAGTCCACAAAGTATCACCAAACGGTTTGTAGTCGTATTTTTTCAAATTTCTTTATATAAATTCATAAAAATATGATAAAATGCAAAAACATTAAAAAAGAAAGGAGGTCAAAGTATGCCAAGAAATAAAATACATAAAATAACGCTTATTATAAAACTGCCAAATCCGACTATTCTATCTAAATATTTATATTTATCAAAAATCGGTTTATATTTTTCTGATAATTGTTTTAACCTATTCACGTATCGTAAATGACAAAATATCCATAAAATAGCTACTAAACTGATAACAAAAATTTTAAAATTAGATTGTTCTAATAAAATAATATTAATATTTAATCTATTATGTAAAAAGAATAAAATAGTGAGTATATGTAATCCTATAATTGTGGATGTCTGAGCTACGGCACTAATTCTTCTATCTTCCTGCTTTTCTTTTCCTTTAGATAAAATAGTAGAATTCAATGCTCTATACGTTCCATAAAAAATAAATGCATACATTTTAAATTCCTCCTATTTGATTCTTCTATATGTACGGGTATTATCTGAAGGATTAAGCCCCATGTTACCTGTGTTCCAACCTGGTCCATCCGGTTTTCTGTCAAATTCAGACATACCAATCGAATAAATTCCTCCGGCTAAGATCCCAGGCCAGCCACCCAGCCACCATGCACCGCCCATTGCACCCACATCCACACCGAATCTAAACCAGGATTGTTCACCTGTTGCACTTGCTCCAAGTTCCAATAAAATCCCTGCACCTAAAGTAGCATACCCCAAATTTTTACCGATAGATTTTGCTAATACAACTGTAGTTGATTGATTTCCATAAAAAGGTTTTGAACCTTTCAGAAGTGAATTTGCATATACTTTTCCATTTGAACCCAAACCAACACCACCTAATTGTTTTGTTTGCATTAATGATGCTGAAAAATCTGCAACACCATTTATATCTTGTACAAAACCAAAATTATCATTTGTATCACCATTTTCTTTTTTTTCCCAGACATCAACACCAGCATATTGAGTAGCTGCCGATTTAAAACCATCATTTGATATTGGCTGTCTTGATGCATTCTCTTCGGCTGTTATACGTTTTGAAGCAGCAACTAATGCTTCTCTACTACCGTAATCTACACCGTTCCATACCCATCCACTACCTCTTTCACTTTCATCATCACTACTGAATATCCCTGTAATAGTATTCCATACTGAGCTCCAAAATCCACCAACACTAGAACCTTATCCTCCTTGCCCATTCTCAGCACCAGTCCCATCAGCTGTTCTTCCACCACCACCATAAGATAAATTAAAATCATTTAATTTCATAACATTTGCAAATGTAAAATCAGCCATTGCAATAATATAGTAGTGGTTGTATGCGGGATTATTTTTTAACTCATTAATTAATCCATCATGCAAATCCAAGTCTGGTATAAGAAATACCTGCAACTCCTCACCTTCCTTATCTTTCTCTGGAGCTAACCCAGTTGGATCGCGATAAGTCAGCGGTGAGTTATACGCATAGTGGTACGGCGTTTGAGCAGGGAAGGCAGACCACAAGAGGTCTGGTGTGGTGAAGCGACCAGAATATAAGCACATAATAATCAATGTTGGGCTAATTCATATAATACTTCCGGCGAAATATCAAGGTTGCCTTTGCAAATTCTGCCATCAAGATTTTTATATTCGATTAAGTCTTGCCAAAAAATCGTTGTTCCATCGCATTGCGCCTTTACAAAAACATCTTTGTTGAGTAATTGATGGTAAGAAGAATTAACTTTTTTCCCTTTACTTTCCAAGAAGGGTTGAAAATCAATATTTCGTATATTGCCGTCGTTCCAAAGTGTTTTTATTTCAAACGGCTTTATTTCTAAAACTTTTTCTATCCATTTCATTTGTTACTCCAAAGGTTTTATTTTAGAATATGTTTTGATATCTTTATTCAAATTTTCAAAATTTTCAAGGAGCTCCTCTTTATGAATGTCAGCCCAGACCTGAATATATTTTAGTTGCTTTGATGGGAGACTACCCTGTAAAATTTCCCCACTAATAATTTCAATAATAGCACGGTACTCATTATATTGTACATGAAAATGTGGAGGATTATGGTCATCACCATACATTGTAATTATTAAGCCGTAAAACCTTGATATCTCTGGCATCATTGTCTCAAAATTTTAATAATAGTAGTAACGAAATCACTTATTCAATATTTTATTGCATCCTTCTCAGGTGCCAAGCCCGTCGGATCGCGATAAGTCAGTGGTGAGTTATACGCATATTGGTACGGCGTTTGTGCAGGGAAGGCAGACCACGTTCCAAATTGACAATGGATAATTGAAAATTGACAATTATTAGTAATTATAAGCAATATATTTTTATTTGATTTCATTTTCAATTGTTAATTGTTAATTTTCAATTTGAAAAGTACATTCGGAAGCCGAGCATCTGTAAATCGGATTTATTGTTAAAGTTTAATGATTTGATGTTCACGTATTATTATATTCATAAGACATTTTAGTAAATATCACCTCTATTATCAAGCTCTTCAATATATAATTTTTTCAGTTTGAAATCAACCTCAAATATTACTCTAATTTTTCCAGTTCTTAATCTTTTGAATGGATACCATTTCCCTTTCAGAACTTTTATATCCATATTATTGAAAGGAATTTTGTTATTTTCTTCAAGATATAGTTTTAATGAGCTAATCTTTTGTTTAATTTTATTTTGAGAATCTATTGTTTGAGATACTAAAAATTTTTGTGCTTTTGTTGATACTTCAATTTGCATTTGTAAACCATTCTGTCATATCAATATATTCCGACTTGTCCGGCTTTTCACCGTGAGTATTGATTATATCCTGCATTTCCACATCTGAAACAAAAGGGATTACATTTTCATAAAATAGATTTCTTTCTTCTTTTAATGCCTCTGCAACAGATTCCTTTATGAGGTTCTTGAGCAAATCCAAATCTACTTGTATTACTGACATTTTATATACCTTAATAAATAATTGTAAACGGAATAATTTTCCTGATATTTTAATTCCTATTTTAAAATTGATACACAGACCACAGCAGGTCAGGTATGGCGTCCGGCGACCATGTTTCGTTATCGTACATTCGGAAGCCCATCATCTGTAAGTCGGTCATCATCTATCCAATAAAACTCGACTTCTTTATCATTATCAATTATATCAAATTCGTGGTGGTCGCTTGTAATTAATTTTGCTTTCAGGGATCTACTTAAACCTAATGCAATTGAATCTGCCAAGGAAATCTTATAGTTTCTCTTAAAGTAAGAAGAACTATCAAACAAATGATTATCAATTTTATCAACAACTTTTATGGGTAATTTTCTAATTTCTGTTAGAATATTATCAGCTAATCCAATACCATCAGACCTTGCAATTCCATAGTGAATTTCAAGTAAATTAATCTGATGAATGTACAAAGAAATATTTCCGTAATTTGCTAAATCAAGCAATTCCTGTACTTTATTAGCACCTACCTCATCTGACAAAAAAGCAATCATTGCACAGGCATCCAAGACAAAATTGTTTTTCACTTTTCAAGTTCCTTCTCTTCTTCCTTGAACTTTGAAAATAATTTGGTACTCATTTTTTTATTTTTTAATATACCTCTTAAATCATATATTAAACTTGACACCTCAGAAATTACTATCTTTTCATCTATAAGTTTAATGTCAACTTTTTTGCCCTTGAATTTTTCAAATATTAAAGGTGGTAACTCAATTCTATTTCTTTCAATTATAACCATTTGTAAACTCCAATCATTGATATTAATTATTGACTAATATGGCATTTATTTATTTTTACGATTCCACATTTACATATTCTCAATTTGGAAAGCGTTTTTGCTCACGCACTCCGGCATGATTATATTTATAGCCATAAAGTCAATCTATTTTATTTCCAATTAAATTATTGAGTATCAAATTCAATTAAATATTTTTTATTTTAGTTTTAAACCTCATTAATAAAATTAATCTAGATAATTGTCAATATTCTTAGTCCAAGTTAGATTAATGCTTCTTTTAAATTGGTCATAATATGTTTTAGGTTTATTATTTGAGTATATTACAAAATAGTGGTCATTCAAATTCCAAATATAAATTGTTTCAGATACTTTTGAGATTATTTTTGAATAATTTCCATACTTACGATTTGTTTGTTGTAATAAATAGTTGCTAAATTCATTAAATTTGTCTTCATCAGATATAATCTCTAAACAAATGCTAAATTTTTTTAACCTATAAAATACGGGATTAATAAGTTCATCTGAAAAAGTGTAACACCCACTTCTATCAATTAATATTTGTAAACTATATTTATTTTCATATTCTTTAATTTTTAAAGTGTCAAGAACACAATCAGCCCATTCATAAGTACTTTCAGGATTAAGCTGATATCTTTTGTTAATATCATATTTCATTTCTCCTAATTGCAATTCTTTGTCAAGTAATAATTCATGCTGAATACTTACTTTATTCGGTTTAATTATTATCCATGTTAAAAAAATTAAAAATATGAAAAACAATACTTTATGAATTCTTTTGATATTTTTCATGACTTTATTTCCCAATTGGATGATTTATTATTACAGTACCAGACCTTATCATAAATTGTGATAGTATTTGAGCAGTTCTAATTGCATCCATATAGTTTGATATTCCCATATTTCTTAATTGGTTGCCAATTCTAAAACCAATTTCATTATTATGCAAATCCATCTGTTTTGATGTTGGATTATTGTCTGGAAAATTCTCATGAGCATTTCCAATTTTCCTTGCTTCTTTTTCTCCTAATATCCAACAATTCAAAGCAGACCACATTAAATGACGATATGCATCATATTCATCTTCTTGTTGCTTTTCATTTTCACTACTAGTTCCAAATAAATTTTCTTTTCGTGCTTGATCGACCGAACTACCAGTTATCTTCATATTGCGTGAAGCTACAAATGCCCCCTTTTTATTATTTTCAGAATATTTTGCTTCATCTTCCTTTAATCCAAACAATACTAATAATTTGCCAAACCAACCAAGTTCACTATCTCCTTTATCTTCAGATTTTTTACCAACTTGTTCATTAGATTTAGTATTATTATCTGACCCCTGTCCTCCTTGTCCATTCTCAGCGCCTTTACCTTTCGCAGTTCTTCCTCCGCTACCACCACCATAAGACAAATAAAAATCATTTAATTTCATTACATTTGCAAATGTAAGATCAGCCATTGCAATAATATAGTAGTGATTGTATGCGGGATTATTTTTTAACTCATTAATTAATCCATCATGCAAATCCAAGTCTGGTATAAGAAATACTTGCAACTCCTCTCTTTCCTTCTCTTTCTCTGGAGCTAAGCCAGTCGGGTCGCGATAAGTCAGCGGTGAGTTATAAGCATAGTGGTACGGCGTTTGAGCCGGGAAGGCAGACCACAGCAGGTCGGGCGTGGTGAAGCGACCAGTTTCATTATCGTACATACGGAAGCCGAGCATCTGCAAATCAGATTCTGCATCATAAATACTACCGTCGAAGTTATCTCGGTTCATAGTGCCTGCTGATGTCCAAAGTGTATCGCCAAATGGTTTATAATCGTATTGATGTATGCCACCGCCATTATGCACGGTCAGTCTTACAGAACCGTTATTGTCCGTGAAGTTCACCTCTTTTGTCCCGTCGTGATGGTACAGCAATTCGCCACCTGCCCGGTAGCGATAAGCCCCAAGATATACTTTTCTCTCCGGTCCCATTCCAACATCTGCAGACGTCTGAAAGCCCTTGTATTGCACAATCTCCTCTCCAAAAGCACCGGTCATATAATACTCCCAAAGATGAGCGAAAACTTTAATTCCTTCATCATCATACCAATCATCCCCATGCGGACTTGTAAGCATACGCTTTTGCTCACGCACTCCGGCATGATTATATTTATAGCCCCATGTCCATTTGTCTGCAGTGAAAGACTCATGTGGTAATAAACTTTGGTTGAAACTCGAACCAAATCCAGAAATATTGCTCTTGGTGTATTCCACTAATCGTCCTGCCGTGTTGTATTTGTATTCTTCGTGAGAAATAGTATCTGAATTAAAACGTTTCTTCATTTAGTTCTAAATTTGATATTATTTTGTATCTGATACTGGAACAGGTTTCCATAGTTTGCTTCGTTGGTATTGATATACTCTTTTGATCTTTTCTTTTAGTACCCTATTGTAATTCTTTTTGATTACTTTTTCGTCAATAAACTTATATCGATTTTTAATCTTTTCGGTCTTTTCACCTTCAATTTCAGATGATAAAATTAAAACATATATGTTTGAATTTACATTATCACCAGCACATTCAACTGTTATAGAATGTATTCTGTTTGTTGGAACATTCTCTTCTACTTTAATACCGATTATGACAGATTCAATTTCTTCACTTTTTTTAATTAATGATAATATATCTTCAACTGTATTATATTTTTGAATGTCCACTGAGATTTTATCATCAAAACGATATGGATGTTTACCATCTTTTTTAAATTGTTCCATGATTTCAATTTCACCCATATATTCTTGACGAATCTCGTAATCGCAACATCTTGCCAAAAATGTTGTACTGACAATACCGCATATAAATGAGCAAACAAAGATAAAGATATTTAAGAATTTCATTTTTTTTCCTTTTTTTTGAAAAAATAATCTACATTATAGTTTTTATTCAAATATTTTCTCCAACTATAAGATTGACCCATACCTGTGATAAAGTTTATATTTTGGTAGAATCCTTTCAAACTTGCATGACCCTTATCCCAACTAAAAGATTCATAACCTTCTGAATAATGAACTCCAAAATATTACTAAAAATTGTAAAAGGATTTATTTCGCATTGTTTTGAATGATTAAATCAATAACAATGACAAATAAGTTTGTAAAGTTACTGTAAAGGCATTATGCTATTCTTTAATATCTTCTTTATTCGCATCTGGCACTGGTATTGGAAAACCATACCGCTGTACTTTATTAAATGTATAAGAATAATCAAAATTTTTCATTGATAATTGAAGAATAAATTCGATTTTATTCTTATTATCTAATTTTGAATAATCCTTGCTGTTTTCGAACTCAGTCGGTACTTTGTAGTAAATATTTATTTCAATAATATTTCTATTTTTACCTTTAATCATGAACAGAGCACTTTCAAAACTAATCCGTTTATTTTCTTGATAAGTATAAACAGCTATACCAAATAATCGGTTTTCTTTTAATAAAACATTGTAAATTTTTTCTGCGTCTGCTTTCTTAGTGAGCAACTCAAATAATTCACTTTCTTTATATTCAAGGCTATCAATATAGTTATTACTATCTGAATCAAGATTATGATAGAATTCGGGTTTATCATAATAACTAAAAACATGATATTCAATTTCATGGCTTTGGCATGAAATCTGAGTAATGAAACAAAGAATTAAAATAATCTTTCTCATTTATTTTCTCCTCTTTTTAAAATAATCAGCACCAAAATTTCTTGTTTAAGTTAGAACCTTTGCTGTAATATCCCATTAACCAAATATTATTATACATTATAGGAAGGTATTTCTTATAAGTTGCTTACCAACTAAATGAATCATAACCTTCTGAATAATGAACGCCAAAATATTACTAAAAATTGTAAAAGGATTTATTTCGCGTTGTTTTGAATGATAAAATCAATAACAATGACAAATAAGTTTGTAAAGTTACCGTAAAAGCATTATGCTATTCATTAATATCTTCTTTATTAGCATCAGGTATTGGAATGGGCTTATATTCCAAGCCTTCATATATTTTCACATTATTACTAATTATTGTATTCTGAATTGCATCCAGAAGTTTTTTTGAATTTTTATTTAAATAAGCATTTTTTTGTTTTGATATTTTTATTGGTTTATTGTTTATCAATAAAGAATCAAAGCAAATAATGATTCGATAATCAAATTGCTTATCATATTCAAATCTATAAGCCACACCATTTATTTTCAAATAATCTCGTTTCAAAGATATTAAATTTTGAGAATCAAGAATTGCTATTTCAAAATTTTCCCATCCTATAATAATATCTGAAAGACGATACTTTACTTTCAGTTTGTCCATTACATCTTTAATAGAAGTTCCTTTAACCTCACTTAGCTTATTAATATCTTTGAGAAAAAATCCCCGCCAATTATCTCTTTTACAAAAACCATAAGTATCATAGAAATAATTTATATTATCGTTATAATGTTTACTAACTTCTGACATTGAAATATACAAAGAGATTAATATTATTACCAAAGTTAATTTTATATATCGCATATTTATTTACTCCCATTATGATAATCTGCTCCAAAAGATTTTGGTTCTTTTAAAAACTTGAGATATTGATTAATGCCTTTCATTATCCAAATATTATTATACATTATAGGAAGGTATTTCTTATAAGTTGATTGCCAACTAAATGAATCATAACCTTCTGAATAATGAACGCCAAAGTACATCCTATCAATTGTTTTCGGGTTATTATGTAAGACCTTGGTAGATTCTGGTATCAAATTATCTTTCCAACCTCTTTCAATTGTAAAATCAGCCATATTAGGGACATTAGTCCATTTATAATTTCCAAGTGAAAAATCACTGATAACACTAAGATCATCAGGACTAAATGTAGAAGATTTGTCTCTTGGGTGAGTATGCACAAACCCAATTATCATTTCACTGGATTTTAATGGTTTATTATAAGGACTTTTATATAAACCTAGCCATTTGGTTTCACTTTCTCCAATGAAAAAGTCTGCAAAAAGTCTATTGGATTCGCTATCATATCTTAGTAAAAATCCAACTTCTTTATTAGGAAAATCGGTCTGAATTTGATTAAGATAGTTATTTGCTGGCTTGCAAACTTCATTTATGGATTCAGTATCCCAATTTTTAGGTACATTAAGTTCCATAGTTTTATAAGCACCATTATATCCAGCACCCGCTACTCCTATCCTACTTCCTCCACCACCTACACCAAAAGCAAGCGCAAACGGAGAAACACCAAGCGGATTATAAAGAGGATTGTTTATTAAAGACTCCCTTTCAAGATTATCTTCTAATTTTTGGCTAACAGCGAATTGATTCTCGAAAACACCCATCAACTCCTCTCTTTCCTTCTCCTTCTCCGGAGCCAGCCCTGTCGGATCGCGATAAGTCAGTGGTGAGTTGTATGCATAGTGGTATGGCGTATGAGCTGGGAAGGCACTCCACAGAAGGTCAGGTGTGGTGAAGCGACCAGTTTCATTATCGTACATACGGAAACCGAGCATCTGCAAATCTGATTCCGAATAACTGAAAACTATTCGCATTTTGAATATAAATATTCTGGTGCTAAGTCAGCTCCATTTGGCCATTCAATAGTGTTTGTTACAGGTGAAATCTTAAACTGAATGAAATTTGAAATGTCTTTAAGAGGTAAGAAAATTTTACCCCACAAGTCATTTTCTAAATTTACTTCACCTGATTTTCCATCATTAAATGTTAGAAATATTTTATAGTCAATTAAATATTTTGCTGATAAGATTTTAAGATTTTTCATATTTTACTCCAGTGGTGGAATTTTTTTCAAAGCATCATGTTCCATTGCCAAATTCCAATCATCCATAAGTTCATCCTTATACTTTAAATACCACTCAATGACAGAGTTCAAAGCTCGTCTTGGGAACTTACCTTCGATAACTCCTGATTCAATCTCAACTGTAATTTTGTACTCACCATACTTAGCATGAAAGTGTGGTGGAGAGTGGTCATTATAAAGCATATAAACTACAATTCCAAGAAATCTGGATATCTCCGGCATAAAAACCTCAATTTTAAAATAATAATTTAAACGAAATCCATAGTTCAATATTTTATAATTATCATAAGTACCGTCATCATACTCACCATCCCCATGCGGACTTGTAAGCAAATATGAATTTCTCCTTACGTTTTATCTTTTAACTTAATGCTCATTTAATCTCTTTTATACCATACATCTTTTTAACCTTTTTAATAAATTTTTGCTCAATTTTTTGATCAGCCCTCATATAATGGCTATAACTATTATCATCTAATACTTAATCTAACTTCTTATAAACAGCAATGAAATCAAACTTATTACAATAATAAATTTTGTCATTTAAAAAAGTCCTTTTATTATCGTACCCTTGAACTTCATAACATTCTTTGGCAAGCGAAATAAAAATTTCAAGTAGATAATCAGTGTCATACTTATAGTACAAAATAAACCATAAATGTGGCGAAGCTTCAATTTCATCAAAATGAAATACTATTAAGCTGTCAATGAAATTTTCATTACCATAAATACTATCCAATTTTTGAATGA
Source organism: Ignavibacteriota bacterium (assembly GCA_019637995.1). NCBI lineage: Bacteria > Pseudomonadati > Ignavibacteriota > Ignavibacteriota bacterium. The sequence goes on along the minus strand of JAHBUQ010000001.1, from coordinate 864,108 downwards.
AGTGATTAAGAGCAAGTCCTTTGAATGCATAATAATCAAAATTATCATATTTCTCTTTTTCAAGAATCATAAGTTCAATTTGCTGGGGCCAAAAATAATGTGGATCATATTCATCAGTGTTTGTATTAAATTCTCTTAAAAATTGAGAAAATTTATTTGCTCTATCTATCACTTCAGGATAATCATAAATATTTATTGAATCACTATCCCTAATAATTTTATTATTTATCTGACTTTCCACAACGTTCAGAGTACTTATTAACATTATAAATATGATAATTATACTAATTTTTCTAATTTTCATAACTTACTCTCAATTTTTTTCTTTGTATGTAAAATGTTTAACTGTATTTTCCGATAACTCATCTGTTATTTTTTTGTTAATGTTAAATTTTATGGAGAATTATTAACATCAAAAACTTTTTCTAAATTATTAAGTATATCCAATAATTGTTCCTTTTCATCATAAAAATTTATTTCAAATGATTTTTGCATTTCTTCTATATCTGCAATACGAGTTTTTAAAACATTTTTTACAAAATTCTTATCTATCAACATTACACAATAATCAATTTTATTGCATAAACTTATATTTGTTGTATCGAATTTTGCCCAATCTTCATCTTCAATGAATTTGTATTTGAAGCAACTTGTATGAAAGCCGTACTCTACTTCCATTATTAAGCTATCATTATATTTATAATATTCAAGAAAACCATATTCCACCCAATTTTCCTTTGAGTCAACTATTACACTTTGCGTTTTACCTAAATACTTTAAATTATATTCGGGAACTAGTTTTCTTCTAAATTCACTTAAGTTTAATTCTTTATATTTATTATAATCAAAAAAATCAAAGAATAGTTTTTTATTTTTTAATAGTTCCTCATATTCATCACTCAAATTAAATATTTCAAATAGTCTTGTATTTTGATTAAAATTTCGGATGAAAATAATAAAATCTACTATTCTTTTTCTTTCAGGAGTCAATTTCAAATATTCTTCATCTATTTGATTAGCAGAAAAAAGTGAACTTATAATTATAATTAATAACACGCTAAATATAAAATATTTATTAAGTACTTGTATCGTTTTCATTTTAATTTCCAAATTTTTGTTTAAAATAAAAGAAATTGCCATATGCACCATATTTTTTATTAAAATAATTTAAATAATATTTAGTATTCTTTTCACGTGCTGGACTTTCCCTTTTTATCATATGTATATCCTTGTGAAACCCCTTAGCATCAGTTATTTCAAAACCGTAAATTCCATTTTCTCCTACAACAAACGAGAAATCTCCATTATCTAAGTAACTTTTAAAACCTGTTGGTGGTGGGTAATCACAATATGCTGCTATATCATACATATCATTAAATGAAAAAGGACCACCAGATTTTGCATGTGTATGGATATCAGCAATTATTGATTCACGCCCTATTCCTTCTCTTTCCATAATTTCCATAACGAGCTCGGCTATTTTAGTTCCCATACTAACATCATTTTTTCCTTCCACATACTCAAATCTAAGTTTACCATTTTTATCATAGAAAAATATTCCTCCATATTCTTTATTGTTATTGTCTTTTGATTTTTTAAACATTTCTTTAATTTCTTTATTAAATTTCTTTATTAATTTATCGCGACTAATTTTATTAGTTCCATTCTCAGCACCTTTACCTTCAGCAACCCTTCCACCACTACCACCACCATAAGACAAATAAAAATCATTCAATTTCATTACATTTGCAAATGTTGCGTCAAGCATTGCAAAAATATAGTAGTGGTTGTATGCGGGATTATTTTTTAACTCATTAATTAATCCATCATGCAAATCCAAGTCTGGTATAAGAAATACCTGCAACTCCTCACCTTCTTTCTCCTTCTCCGGAGCTAAGCCCGTCGGGTCGCGATAAGTCAGGGGTGAGTTGTACGCATAGTGGTATGGCGTTTGAGCTGGGAAGGCAGACCACAAGAGGTCAGGCGTGGTGAAGCGACCAGTTTCATTATCGTACATACGGAAACCGAGCATCTGCAAATCTGATTCAGAATCATACGTGCTGCCGTCAAAATTATCTCGGTTCATAGTGCCTGCTGATGTCCATAGTGTATCGCCGAATGGTTTGTAATCAAAGTGTAAAGTATCAAAAGCCGTGCCATTCTGACGTACAACAAGCCGGACAGAGCCGTTATTATCCGTGAAGTTCACCTCTTTTGTACCGTCGTGATGGTACAGCAGTTCACCACCTGCCCGGTAGCGATAAGCCCCAAGATATACTTTTCTCTCCGGTCCCATTCCAACATCTGCAGACGTCTGAAAGCCCTTGTACTGGACAATTTCTTCTCCAAATGCTCCGGTCATATAATACTCCCAAAGATGAGCGAATACTTTAATTCCTTCATCATCAATATCACCATCCCCATGCGGACTAGTAAGCATACGCTTCTGTTCACGCACTCCTGCATGATTATACTTATAGCCATAAGTCCATTTGTCCGCTGTGAATGACTCATGTGGTAATAAACTTTGGTTGAAACTCGAACCAAATCCAGAAATATTGCTCTTGGTGTATTCCACTAATCGTCCTGCCGTGTTGTATTTGTATCCTTCGTGAGAAATAGTATCTGAATTAAAACTTTTTAGCCTTGTAAGCATCTGACCAATAAGGAAAATAATTTCACCTTAATCACTAATTAAATATTGGTACTTCTCATACTCTTCTTCAGTGGTTACAATTTTAACTTTGTCCGTCTCCAGATTATTATACTTTCTGATTTTTTCGGATAATTTTTCATCTGCTCCGATAATTGAAATTAACATTCCATTTTCACACTCACATATTTTGGGGTCAAAATCTTCTATAGGATTTCCATCAAGATATACTTTTTTTAAATCATTTTTTCTGCATAATTCAGTTCCGAAATATTTGATTTTGTTATTTTTTAAGTATAAAAATGGAAAATTAGCTTCACCGATCCAATCAGGTAGCTTTTCAACATTGTTATCATTCATATAAACTATAGGGCTTTCCAAATCGCTTTCCGTAGAATGTGATATACTTTTTGGAATGTCTTTCAATTTATTATTTGATAATTCAAGTACTCCTAATCCCGTTTTACTAAAATCAACATCAAAAGATTCCAAATCATTACTGTCTAAATCTAAATATACAATTGATTTGAATTTTGTTAAATTTTTAGGAACTTTCTTAAATTTATTGTTTGTTAAATCAATATAATATAGACCTTTAACATCAGAACTTATTAAATTGTCAATTAAATTGTCAATATTTTCTAATTTGTTATCACTTAGGGCTAAGCATGTTAATTTTGGGAAAAAACCAAAATTGGAATCAAGCACATCTATATTACCTGATATATCTAAGAATTCTAAATTCTTAAAATCTGAAATAAATTCAGGTATATAACTTATTCCTTTTCCTGAAAGTTTCAGATATTCAATTTGTGTAAGATTCTCCAATGAAGTTGGAATTTCAGAACTTGCAAGATCAGTTAAAGTTAATTCTTTCAGTTTTGTTAAGTTTTGATATTTATCAGGTAAGCTTGAAGCATTTAAATTTACAATTTTAAGTTGTTGAAGATTAGTAAGTTCCAATATTTCGGGACTTAATGTTTCAGTTCCTAAAATTTCGGATATTTCCAAAGTTTCTAATTGTTGAGCTTCACTGATTCCATTAAGAAAATTATTTTTATCTTGTCCAATATAATAACCAGTAGCAATAAATAAAGTCTTTAGCTTTGGAAGTTTAAATAATTCCTTGGATATCCCAGCTATATAACAACTTATTATCATAATTTCTTTTAAATTTTCAAAGTCTTTGAAATCATCATTTATTAAAATTGTATCTCCTGGTACTGTGTAAAATTCCTTAACAATTTCTCTTTTATTAAAAGGAATTTGCCGATATTCACTTAATCGAAATCTTCTGTATTTTTTGCAATCAGGTAAATCATTGTACCATTTTTTATAAGTTATCTGATTGACTGAATCATTCCACGACCAATAATCAGGTACATCAGGATAAAGATTTTCAAGACTGTCACATTCGGTTTGTGATTTAAGTTCAACATTAGTTAAAATGATGATTACAAATAATAAATAAGTTCGTATTTTTTTAAATTGAAATAATATTTTTGTCATTATTGTCCTCTGCTTGGATTAGTAAAGTCTTTCATTTTCATTTGGAACCTATATGTATTTCTATTGTGAAGATAACCATCAAAGAAGTACATTGAACCGTTCATAAAAGAATCGCTTCCTCTGTTAAATTGAAAAACTCCCCATCCGGTTCTACCATATAGATTATTAAATTGCCTTGCTGTCCTAAGATCATCAGACCCAGTAAGACCAGGGACATAAGAAGGCAAACCACTGCTTAAATGCGAATGAACGATTAAAAGAATATTCTCTATACTGCCAACAATTGCTTTAAATTCATCACTGTTTATTGTACCAATTAAATCAACGGATCCTTCAATACCTCCGTCTCTGCCTTTTATAAACCTATCAGGAACTGCTAAAGTTTTACCATCTTTTGTAAATATAATTCCACCTTCACTATTTTGTTTAATTGTTTTTAACCAATCTCTAAATTCACCGATTTGTACTCCAGTAGGCAAAGCTAAACTTCTTCCATCCTTGGTTCCAGCTTTGACACTTTCAAGGTCTATCTCACCATCACCATTAGTAAACTCCATTAAACCTTTATCGGTTATATAATCTATACCATCGCCATTTTCAACAGTACCAATTAGATTGCCATTTTGGTCAAAAACATTGGATTGTTTTATCTTTCCTCCTTGTCCATTCTCAGCACCTTTACCTTCGGCAGTTCTTCCTCCGCTACCACCACCATAAGACAAATAAAAATCATTTAATTTCATTACATTTGCAAATGTAAGATCAGCCATTGCAATAATATAGTAGTGGTTGTATGCGGGATTATTTTTTAACTCATTAATTAATCCATCATGCAAATCCAAGTCTGGTATAAGAAATACCTGCAACTCCTCTCTTTCCTTCTCCTTCTCCGGAGCCAGCCCTGTCGGGTCACGATAAGTCATTGGTGAGTTATACGCATAGTGGTATGGCGTTTGAGCTGGGAAGGCAGACCACAAGAGGTCAGGCGTGGTGAAGCGACCAGTTTCATTATCGTACATACGGAAACCGAGCATCTGCAAATCTGATTCAGAATCATACGTGCTGCCGTCAAAATTATCTCGGTTCATAGTGCCTGCTGATGTCCATAGTGTATCGCCGAATGGTTTGTAATCAAAGTGTAAAGTATCAAAAGCCGTGCCATTCTGACGTACAACAAGCCGGACAGAGCCGTTATTATCCGTGAAGTTCACCTCTTTTGTACCGTCGTGATGGTACAGCAGTTCACCACCTGCCCGGTAGCGATAAGCCCCAAGATATACTTTTCTCTCCGGTCCCATTCCAACATCTGCAGACGTCTGAAAGCCCTTGTACTGGACAATTTCTTCTCCAAATGCTCCGGTCATATAATACTCCCAAAGATGAGCGAATACTTTAATTCCTTCATCATCAATATCACCATCCCCATGCGGACTAGTAAGCATACGCTTCTGTTCACGCACTCCTGCATGATTATACTTATAGCCATAAGTCCATTTGTCCGCTGTGAATGACTCATGTGGTAATAAACTTTGGTTGAAACTCGAACCAAATCCAGAAATATTGCTCTTGGTGTATTCCACTAATCGTCCTGCCGTGTTGTATTTGTATCCTTCGTGAGAAATAGTATCTGAATTAAAACTTTTTAGCCTTGTAAGCATCTGACCAATGTTGTTATAAGTGTACGAAGTACTATGTTGGTCAAAGTTCTCATCCTCAAAATAAAAGTAATTTAACCGATTCGTATCAGGATTGTAAACATAATCCCGCATAGTCATGTTGTTTATTTCATGTGATGTTCTGTTGCCAATTTTATCGTAAGAATATTTTTCATTAGTTCCGTACTTACTTTCATCCCATTCAATAAGACGATTGAGGCGGTCATAAGTATAATCCTGTACCAACTCGTCGTATCCATTTCTGTTACTTGTTTGCTTGGTTATATTCCCAATAGAATTACGTTCAAAAGCTTGGGAGAAGAGTACAACCGGCGAAGTTACCATTTCCCTAATAGTGAGCTGGTCAACCCAACCTCTTGGATTATAAATAATTTCTTTCTGAATTACAACATCTTCATCTGCACCAAAGCCGAAATACTTAATCTTACTGACTGAACCCCTTTCATTATATTCATACTCGACAGCAGGTTCATTAACAGGAAATCCACCATCGGGGTCACCAGTCCAAAATGGATATGGAAATCTTAAATCATCAAAATGGATGTTTCCATTTTCAAATAAGCCTGAATTTAATTCGCCTTTCTTGGTATAAACTCTATGAAGTCTGCCATTATCATCATATTCATTCCAAATCATAAACTTATACAAAGCATCAGCGGCAGTAACCGTAACGACCTGGTTCATTGAATTGTAAATGTAATGAACCATATCAAAGCCTGTATTATCGTTCCATTTCATAATCGCTTCCACACGTCCACGTGCATCGTAAGACATAATAGTCAGGCGGTAGTCGTAGTCCACCGGATTTCTGCTTACCGACATGTTCGGTGACGGTTCGATAATTAACGCCATCTCACTTATCTACGAATTCTCAATAAATGATTTACAAAATTATCTAAATTAATCCAATTAAGCAAGAAAATAATTATAATATTAAGCAAACTGAAACATTAATCGTTTATTCGCTACTGATTAACTATTCATCAAGTAAATACCTGCGTTTCAAACAGTTCTTGCTTGCAATTGATTTGTATTCTGATGTCAGGTAATTATCAAATATCCTTCTAAAACCGCAATAGAATGGATTTTGGAAGTCATTATTTTCAGTAGCTTGACAAAATTATCCGAATGCTTTCTCCAGTGCAGGTCTTGAGCAGTATATTAATCAAGGTACTATAAACTATTAAAATAATGTTTATTCACCCACAACGACTTCTTCGTATATTTTTCAACATCATACTGATAATTTCAAAAATTGTTGGAAATATATAGGAAACTGTTTTTAGCGATTTGCAAGCACTTATATATCATTGATTTAAAATTATGCCAGTTGCTATTGAGCGAAGTCGAAGTGTATTCTTTAGTCTTCGACTACGCTCAGACTGACAAAACATATCATAACAACATCCCAGTGTCACATAGAGCGAGTCGTGTCACATTGAGCGAAGTCGAAGTGTATTCTTTAGTCTTCGACTCCACTCAGACTGACAATACATTTTTGTACGACATTCATTATTCATGTTGGGCAATTTTAGTTTAACTGATAACTGCAAAATAAAATCCTCCCCTTTGAAAAAAAGGGAGGATATTGATGAGAGTGAGGTATGTTTATTATTTATTCAAATCTTTATTTATTTGATAATAATAATTGGCTTGATTGAATAATCATTGCCATTCAATACTTTGAGGAAGTATGAACCGGCAGGCAGTTCGCTTGTATTAATGGACTGAATATTGCCTGTCAAAGCATTCAATCTTAAAACTTCAATACCTGTGTTATTATATAGAATAATGCGTGATTCAGTATTAACTTGCTCTATTTGCACATTTACAAAATCAGTAGCTGGATTTGGATATACTTCGAATCCAAATGTGATTTCATCATTTACACTTGTAACATCAACCGGTGACATTTCCATATCTTTTTCAACAACATTTCCATCACCTATTGTAATTTCAGTTTTGCTGCCCTGATAACCAATTTTATCAAGTACAAGTGTATAAGTACCTTCAGCAACGTTGTTCAATTCAAATTTTCCAAATTCATCAGTAGATAATGAATGAGTAACGTTATTTTTTGCATTTACAAGATAAACACTAGCACCTAAAATTGCATCAGAAGGGTCATCTTTAGAGTTTACAAAGCCTTTTTTGTCTCTGCCAACATTACCACGAACTATTCCTTTTCCTCCGTTTCTTTCAATTAGTGTTAGAGTGATTTGGTAGCTACCGTGGCTTCCTTCTTCGTCAACACTTACCCGTGTAGCTTCCTGCCATGAGAGAGTAGAAATGTCGTCTTCAACATAGAAACCGGGTGAAAGAGTTCTTGAATGCGGTCTTGCAAGAATAACATAATCACCGGGAATTAGATTTTCAATTTTGTAGTTTCCAAATTCATCGGTAATTGATGATTTCCCCATGTAAATATACTTTACGAATTTGCCGTCAGAGTTGACTAAGAAAGCAGTTACTTCAATACCTTCAAGCGGATTGTCCTCAATGTCAACAACAGTTCCGTAAATATTGTTTTCATAATTAGGTACTTTTACAAGATAAAAATCAATATCAGTTCTATCATCTGTGAGCATTATTGATTTTGCATCTGTCGGATTATCGGCTAATTCATAGAACTGAGGGAAATATGCCTGTGGTCTGTTTTGGTCATTAGAGAAATATACTCCGCTCGCAACGGCTTTGTATATAAACGAATCAGGAAGTTTACCTTCAAAAGTTCCGTTTTGATTTAATTTGAATGTGTGTCCTATCATTTTTCCTGAGTTAATGTCTTCACCCCTGAATTCGACAACACCATTACGAACAGGCTCAAAATCATCTGCATCAACAACTTTACCACTAACTTTATACATCTTAGGTTTTGGAATTTCTTTTATAATGAAAGCAAGTTCGATTTCATCTCCACAGTCAATTTCAATTGGTTTTGCATCATCAAAATTTATAGCATTATCATACCATGTTGGATAATATGCTGTTGTATTATTCATTGAGAATGCTTCTACAAGAATGTAATATTCACCTTTATCAAGATTTGGTATCTCGAAAATTCCATTTTCAAATCTTGCATTGAACACAAATGATTTATTAAGTCTTCCATTATTATCAGAATAACTAAAAACTGAAATCATACCCATTTTAATACTATTTCCATCAACATCATTAACAGTACCGGAAACAGTAGCAAGCTCAGAACATTCCTTTACCATTACAGACCATGTTTGTACAGCTGAGGCAATAATTTTATCTCCCGCAATTGCTTTGACTTCAATCTTGAAATGGTGTAATCCAGATTTTTTAGGTTGCCAGACTAATTCACCGGTTTGGCTATCAAATTCAACATCTTCAGGTGAATTTACTAAAGAATAAATAAATTCAGCTTCTTCAATATTTGTTTCAATTTCAGGAGTGTATGTATATGTTTCATTTAAACCAATATGTAATAAAGGCTTGGATGTGAAAATTATTTTATGGACAGGAGTGTTGCTGTTGCGTAATTCAGCAAATACATACTCTCTGACTGCACCTTCGGCGCCATTATTGTTTGTAGCCTTTACAACAAAACTCCAGCCATTTTTTTTACTTTCCAAACCGGAAAATTTGAAATGATACTGATCACGACCTAATGCATCTTCTCTGCTGACTTTATCAAAAAATTGGAAATCTTTGATATCTTCACTTTTACCTTCGGCTATATAAATATTAAAACCGGTTGCGGTTTTTTCGTCATTCGGGTAGAACCAGCTGATAAAACCGTCAGCTATATAAATTTCACCTTTCTTACCGCCCATCAATTGAACATTTACTTTATCCACCGGCTTCAATTGATTTTGAGCATAACCAAATGAACTGATTCCAAAAACCAAAGCAATTGTTAGTGTTAACCAATTGCTACTCTTGAGTAATCTCTTAAACATTTTTGTTATTCCTTAAATTATTTATAAAATATTTCTCACTCATTAATAAATACACATCAATTTAAAAAGCGTTGCAGATTTTTTTTAAAAAATCAAACTTAATAATATTATAACTAAAAATTTTATTAATTTTACAAATATTTATTTGTCAAATTTTGCAAAAGAATGAAATCAGACAAACTTTTACCTCAACTTGGACTCTTTACGACCATTGCAATAGTTGTAGGAGCTGTAATCGGCTCCGGAATATTTAAAAAACCGGCTGTAATGGCTGCAGACTTAGGAACACCTGAATTGCTTCTGCTAATTTGGGTTATTGCCGGAATTCTGACATTATTTGGAGCACTTTCAAATGCTGAAGTAGCCGGAATGATAACAGAAACAGGCGGACAATATGTCTTCTTTGATAAAATGTATGGAAGTCTTACCTCATATTTATACGGCTGGGCTATCCTTGCTGTTATTCAGACGGGCTCAATAGCTTCAATAACTTATGTATTTGCTGAGTACACAGAATACTTTTTTGTTCTGCCAAGATTTTCGTCTGAGATTGAAGCATCTTTCCAAATTTATATGCCTTTTGTAGGCAAAATTTTCCCACTAAAGGACTTCGGTGTCAAATCCCTTACAATGTTTGTCATATTGCTTCTTACAATAGTAAATTATTTCGGAATTAAGTATGGAGGCAGAGTAGCAGAGTTTTTTACAACTGCAAAAGTTTTAGCAATATTAATTCTTGTTGTTGCAGGATTTCTATACACCGGTGGCTCTGCTGGTAATCTAACTTATGATATTCCTGACTTCTCTTATGGAGAGCTTGGTTTGATAGGTGGCATTATTGCGGCTCTATCTGCGGCGTTTTGGGCATTCGACGGATGGAATAATGTTACATACATAGCCGGTGAAGTCAAAAATCCAATGAAAAATATTCCTAAAGCATTGATTATTGGCACTTTGATAATAATTGGTGTTTATATGTTGATTAATCTTGCTTATCTCTATGTATTGCCAATTGATGAAATGGCAAAATCGAAATTAGTCGCAGCAGATGTGGCTGACAGAGCTGTTGGGGCGTGGGGTGGAGGCTTAGTTGCCGCACTTGTGATGGTATCAACATTCGGCACTTCTAATGGCACTATCATGGTTAGTGCAAGGGTTTATTTTGCAATGGCAAAACGTGATATGTTTTTTCCGGTATTTGGAAATGTAAGCAAAAAGTATCATACACCTGCAAATGCACTTTTTTTACAAGCAATATGGTCTTGTGGTCTTGTTATCAGTGGCTCTTTTGACGACTTAACCGATATGCTGATATTTGTCAGTTGGATTTTTTATGCTTTGGGAGCATATGGGGTAATAGTTTTGCGTAAAAAAATGCCCGATACTCCAAGACCTTACAAAGTACCTTTGTATCCTTACATTCCACTTACATTTGTGCTGGTTGCCGGAATATTTGTAGTATTGACTTTATATAATGACATCAGTAATTATATCAGCGGAAAAAGTGAAATAATTAATTCAACTTTTGGGTTATTACTTGTATTGGCAGGATTACCACTTTATTATTATTTTAAATACAGGAAAAAATGAAAATAGCTATCACAACCGGCGATGTAAACGGCATCGGAATTGAGAATATGATTAAAACATTACAGAATTTCAGCAATCCTGATTCTGTAGAATTTGTATTCTATGGCTCTACAAGTATTCTCAAGCAATGGCTGGAAGTCATTGATAATTCAATAATAATTGAGGATGATTATTTGTTCCTTGGAAATAATAAAGTACTTATTCAGGAAATTTCTTCTTCTTATCAAATTGAAATTGGCGAAGTATGTATTGAAGCCGGACGACATGCGGCAGATGCATTGGAGTTATGTGTAGCTGATACAATAGGTGGAAAAAATGATGCGATTGTAACTCTACCCATTGCAAAAGAAGCAATGTATCTTGCAGGTTGGAAATATCCAGGACATACTGAAATGCTCGCCGCAAATTGCCATGTCGCAAAACCATTGATGATACTATTCAAAGATAATTTACGTGCGGCTCTTGTTACAATTCATAGTCCGTTAAGAGAAATTGCTGACAGAATCACCAAAGAATTGGTATTAAATTCAATTGAAAATTTTAATTTATCTCTGAAAAATGACTTCGGAATTGCTTCTCCAAAAATTGCAGTTTTGGGATTAAATCCTCATGCCGGTGAGAATGGGAATATTGGTACTGAGGAGATTGAGCACATAATTCCAGCCATAAAACTTGCCAAAAAATCAGGAATTAACTGCGAAGGTCCATTTCCGGCTGATGGTTTTTTTGCTCATCAGCTATACAAAAATTACGATGGCTATCTTGCGATGTATCACGACCAGGGGCTTATACCATTGAAACTAATTGCTGCGGGTGGCGGGGTTAATTTCACAGCCGGTTTGCCAATTGTAAGAACATCGCCTGACCATGGCACAGCTTTTGGTATAGCCGGAAAAAATATCGCCAATCACCAAAGCACACTTGATGCAATCGAAGCAGCTATTGCGATTGCGAATAACAGGAAGTAGGGTGGATTGAATTTAACAAATCATTTTATTGAAATAAAACCTTGCGAAGAAGTATTTTTAGCTGTTGAAAACTTCTATAGTTAAATTTGATAATTAATTGAGAATTTTAATTAAATTTGTATCGTTTGAAAATGTGAAAATAAGAAAAAATTAAAAAAGCGATTTTAATATGAACAAAATTGATGCGAAAGATACGATTGAAAAATTAGCTGAAAGATTCGATTATCATGTCGAAGGATATAAAAAAGGTAGTTTCAACGAAACTCAGACAAGGACGGATTATATCAATCCATTCTTTGAAGCATTAGGTTGGGATATAAACAACAGAGCCGGACTTGCTGAAAGTTACCGTGAAGTTATTCACGAAGATAAAATCAAAGTTGCCGGAAAAACCAAAGCTCCGGATTACTGCTTTACAATTTATGGTCAGAAGAAATTTTTTCTGGAAGCCAAAAAGCCAAGTGTATCAATAAAAGACACAATCGAACCGGCTTATCAACTAAGACGATACGGTTGGAGTGCTAAAATGCCGATTTCAATTATTTCAGATTTTGAAGAATTTTCCATTTATGATTGTACCATAAAGCCCGCACCAACAGATAAAGCCTCTGTTTCGAGAATTAAATATTTCACTTACAAAGATTATCTGAAAGAGTTTGATTTTCTTTGGGAGACCTTCTCTAAAGAAATGGTTCTCAAAGGCAGTTTTGATAAGTTTGTAAGCTCTAACAAAGGCAAAAAAGGTACTACCGGAGTTGACGCTGAATTTCTGAAATCACTTGACACCTGGAGAGATTTGCTTGCTCGAAATATTGTCAACCGCAATCCGGCTATTGATGAAGATGAATTGAATTATTCACTTCAAAAAATTATGGACAGGATAATATTTTTAAGAATATGCGAAGACCGCGGAGTTGAAAGTGAAAATCAGTTATTTAATCTAATCGGTAATAATTCCTATGAAAATCTGAAAACATTGTTCCATACTGCCGATTTAAAATACAATTCCGGACTTTTTGATTATCAAAAGGATAGGATTACTGATAATCTGAAAATTGATGATAAGATACTGAAAACAATAATCGAAGAAATGTATTATCCGAAAAGCCCTTATGAGTTTTCAGTAATACCTGTTGAAATTCTTGGTCATTCGTATGAGCAGTATCTTGGTAAAATTATCCGTATTACTCCCGGACACAGAATAAAAATAGAAGAGAAACCAGAAGTCCGCAAAGCCGGTGGGGTTTATTATACACCTCAATATATTGTTGATTATATAGTTAAGAATACTGTTGGTAAGTTGATTGGGGAAATAGGACGCAGGAATTGGGAATTAGGAAAAGGGAATAATGATGGTGAGAATAGTTTGTTAAAAAAGCAAATTTATTATAATAAATATGGAGAAAAAAATGAAATTGGACAAGGTCAAGAGTTACAAAGACCTGGAAATTTGGAAACAATCAATAGAACTGACAGTTTTGACATATCAAATGGCGAGGGAACTGCCGAAGGAGGAAATGTTTGGTCTGACAAGTCAAATAAAAAGAGCGGTTACATCAATTCCGGCAAACATAGCGGAGGGATGGGGAAGAATTTCCAGACCGGAACTCAGAAGGTTTTTGATAATTGCGAGAGGTTCAGCGACGGAATTGGAAACTCATCTGATATTAGCAGTGAAATTAGAATTTATCAGCAGGGAGGTAATGACTCCAATTTGGGAGAAACTAAATGGAATTCAGAAAATGCTGTCATCAATGATAAGCAATATCAATTCGAAAATAGTATAGTAGGAAATAGGAATGAGGAAGAAGGAAATTGTTTTATTTCTAATTCCCAATTCCTAATTCCTAATTCCTTCTACAATCAGTTCGCTACTCCGGAGGAAATCGAGAAAATAAAAATATGTGACCCCGCGTGTGGTAGTGGTTCTTTTCTGCTTGGTGCTTATCAGTATCTTTTGGATTGGCATAAGGAATACTATCATAATTCAAATATTAAGAATAAGGATAAATTTCTCCGCCCGGACGGAAATTTGACTACACAGGTTAAGAAAGATATACTTCTGAATAATATTTACGGTGTTGATATTGACACAAACGCTGTCGAGGTTACAAAGCTCTCTTTAATGCTGAAGGCAATGGAAGGAGAAACGGAAGCATCAATAAGCCAGTTATCGTTTCTGCATGAAAGGGTACTGCCCTCACTTGACAGCAATATCAAAAGTGGTAATTCTCTTATTGACATAGATTTTTATGATAATCAGATTGATTTCGAGCCGGGAGCCGAAAAGAAGATTAAACCTTTCAACTGGGAGAGTGCTTTTCCGATGGTATTCAAGCAAGGTGGCTTTGATGTAGTGATAGGTAATCCGCCGTATCTAAAAGAAAGGGGAAGCCAAGAAATATTTGAACCAATTTTAAAATCAAGAATTGGTCAATTATACCATCAAGGTAAAATGGATTATTGGTATTATTTTGTACATCGTGGTATTGATATTTTAAAACAAAATGGACTATTCGGTATAATAACGAACAGTTATTGGATGAAAAGTGATGGTGCTTCTATCCTAATTAATCGAATAAAAAAGGAACTTACAATTGAAATTATCGTAAATTTTGATAATTACAAGGTCTTCAAGGATGTAAGTGGTAAACATAATATTTCAATATTTAGAAAAGCAAATGAAAAAGAATATTACACAAAAATTTACAGTATAAGTCAGGATGATCCAAATGATAATATTGATTCATATGATAATCATAGAATTAATAATAGCAATTTATTCGGGGTTGATAAAATAAATTTAAGTTGTGGACTTGATATTTTCAATAACTGTGATTCATTAGTCAACCATTTTGAAGTTTCACAGGGAGTGGTAGAAGCAACTGATAAGATTTCTAAAAATCTTTTTACAAATACCAAAAATAAAAATATAAAAATTGGTGATGGAGTTTTTGTATTAAATGAAAAGGAGATTTCATCATTGGAATTAACTACTTCAGAATTAGAACTATTAAAACCATATTTGAATATTAGTCATGTAAAGCGATATAGTATTAATTATCAGAATGAGTATTTGCTGTATTTAGGTAAAATTGAGAGGGAGAGAATAGCAAGAGGCATTTATCCCAATATAAAAAAACATCTTGACAATATGGAAGAATTTATTACATCATCAAATGCTCCCTATGGGATACATAGAACACGAGAACAAAGATTTTTTGATGAGCCAAAATTGATTTGTAAGGGAATGTTTTTAAAACCTGAATTCTTTTATGATGAGAAAAAATATTATTGTGGATTCTCATTTTCTGTTATTATTCAAAAATCAAATAAATATGATTTAAAATTTTTACTAAGTTTAATGAATTCAAAAGTCGGTGGATATTGGTTCAATATGAATGGAAAAAAAAGAGGTATTGGTGTTGATATTGGGGTAAAAGTATTTAGGTTATTTCCTATCCCCCAAAACCCAGCCCCCGAAACACAGAACCAACTAATTAAGTTAGTCGAAACAATGCTCCAACTAAACAAGGACTTGCAAGCCGCGACACTTCCGGAACAAAAAGAGCACCTGCAAGCCCGCATAAAATATACTGACAATAAAATTGACCAACTCGTCTATCAGCTCTACGAACTGACAGAAGAAGAAATTAAGATTGTGGAGGGGGAGTAGGGTGATGGAAATTACTGCAAAAATATGTATTAAGATGTTTCAAACTATTAAGGACTAGATTGTGACAAGCCAAAATAAACCATTAACTGAGTTAATTATATACCAAACTGAAGACGGTAAGACTAAAATTGAAACCCGCTTCGAAAATGACACTATCTGGCTCACAATTGACCAAATGACAGATTTATTCCAAAAATCAAGGTCAACTATTAATGAACATATTTTGAATGTTTTTAATGAGGGTGAACTTGTTGAGGAAAATTCTGTAAGAAAAATCGGAATTTCCGATTTTTCTACCAAACCTACAAATCTTTACAACCTTGATGTAATTATTTCGGTTGGTTATAGAGTTAAATCTTTAAGAGGTACACAGTTTAGAATTTGGGCTACTGAAAGATTGAAAGAATATCTTATAAAAGGATTTACAATGAATGACGACTTCCTCAAACAAGGAGGTGGTTATTTTGAAGAACTACTTAACCGCATTAGGGATATTCGCTCATCGGAAAAAGTCTTTTATCGTAAAGTATTAGAAATTTATGCTACAAGTATTGATTATAATCCTAAATCTGAAACTACGGAATTATTTTTTCAGACAGTACAGAATAAACTTCATTGGGCGGCGCATGGTCATACTGCTGCTGAAATTATATTTGAAAGAGCCAATTCTGAATTGCCGTTTATGGGTTTGACAAGTTTTAAAGGTAGAAAACCAACAAAATCCGAGATTTCAATTGCCAAAAATTATTTAAATGATGAGGAACTTGGCATTCTCAATCGGCTTGTATCAGCTTATCTTGATATTGCCGAAGTAAATGCTATGCAGAGAAGACCTATGTACATGAAAGATTGGATTGAAGTTCTTGATGGTTTTATTAAAATGTCACGTCAGGAATTACTTGCTAATGCAGGAAAAATTTCTGCCGAATTAGCACAAAAAAAAGCAGATTCTGAATATGAATTATATAAATCAAAAACTATAAACGAACTATCGGATGTTGAAAAACAGTTTATTGAATCAATAAGTAATACTCAAAAGAAACTCAAAAAATTGAATAGAAAAAAATAATATCTGAAAAATTCATTCTATATTATCTTGTTACAGTCTAAGGACATAGTTTATGAAAATGAACTGCTCATTCCCATTTAAAACCGACCGTGAGATTAACCAGCTCGTCTATCAGCTTTATGAATTGAGTGATGATGAAATTAAGATAGTGGAAGGGGAAGGGTGATGGGTTCTGGGTTTCGGGTTCTGGGTTTTGGGTATCGGGTTCTGGGTATCGGGTATCGGGTATCGGTTTTTGGAATAGCAACGTAGTTGAGTACCATTAGTAGCAGAAAGTAAGCCCGAAGCCATCAAATAGCTGACTCCGTAGGAGTAGGATTTGGGACTGGGTTTCGGGTGTCGGAATAGCAACGTAGTTGCTTACACTTAATAGCAGAATTTGCCCCCAACTGCACCAAATAGCCAACTCCGTAGGAGAAGAATTTGGGGTTCTGGGTTTCGGGTGTCGGAATAGCAACGTAGTTGCGTGCCATTAATAGAAAAGGTATCGGTGCTTGGGGTTAGGGGTTAGGAAGAATTGGAATGGGGATTTTGCATTTTCTATTTTCTCTCTTATTAAAGGGAGATGTCACGCAGTGACAGAGGGATTTGAATTTAAACTCAATAACTCAATAACTATCAACTAATTTTTGTCTTAATCCCCCTGTTCGCAAGCGAGCTTTCCCCCTTTTTAAAAGTGGGATTTCTCTATTTAACTTATTTTCTATTAATAGTAAGCTACTACGCAGCTTTTTCCCGACACCCGACACCCTAGCCCCGATACCTTTTCTATTAATAGTTCGCAACTACGTTGCTATTCCGAAACCCGAGCCCCAGCCTCTAATCCCCAATTCCCAATTCCCAATCCCCGAACTTATTTCAAAATATTGAATAATTATTGGCTATAATTTCAATTCCATAAACAAATCTAATGTTTATATTTTTTTTATATCGTTAAATTTTTGCAAATCAATTACGTCTTTATTTTTTTTAATGAAATTAAAAGGATGAAATATATGTTCCATACTGATCTTACAAGGCTTAGCATAGTAAACGCAGAATATTACGCATATCACGGTGTTAAGGAAGAGGAAAAAAAATTAGGCGGAAAGTACGAAGTTGATCTTGATTTGTATTATGATGCCAAAACAGCTATTGTCAATGATGATGTAAAATACTCAGTTAATTACGAGGAAGCCCTATTTTGTGTTTCTGAGATTATTACAGGTTCAGAAAATTATAATTTAGTAGAAACTTTGTGTTCAGATATTCTGAATATGCTTATGGATAAATTTGATAATCTCGAAATGGCAAATGTCAGAATCAGAAAGATGTCAGTTCCAATGAGACGGGTTGTGGGTTTTATTGAAGCAGAACAATCTATTTCAAGAATACAACCAAACCAAGATGAAGAATAATACCGATACACCTGTTCTTCTTTCTTTAGGGTCTAATCTCGGGGACCGTTATGATAATATTATAACGGCAATTAAACTTTTTAAGGAATCAGAACTAATTTCGGATATTTCAATATCTTCATTTTACGAATCAGAACCTTTTGGATACGAGAATCAGCCTTGGTTTCTGAATGTTAGTTTAATTGGTAAAACTTCATACTCAGCAGAAGAAATTTTATACTTTGCAAAAAGTATAGAATATATTTCCGGCAGGCAAAAGCGTGAACATTGGCATGAGCGTGAAATTGATATTGATATAATTTTACATGGAGAAAATGTTGTCAATGATAAAAAACTGATACTACCTCATCCGTATTTTAGCAAAAGAAAATTTGTATTAATGCCAACTGTAGAAATAGCAGGCAGTTTAAGAGATCCGTTATCAAATAAAACGATTACAAAATTACTTGAAGAATGCGAAGATAAATCACAGGTCAAACTTTATAGTGCTTTGGCATCTTGAAAATACCTCATGAAATAATAGAACGCATAAAAGAATCCGCCGACATAGTTGAAATAGTCGGCGAATTTATATCCCTCAGAAAAAGAGGACAAAATTATTTAGGATTATGCCCCTTTCACAAAGAAAAAACACCATCGTTTACTGTATCACCTGATAAAGGCATCTACAAATGTTTCGGGTGCGGAAAAGCAGGAAATGTGTTTACATTTGTACAGGATTATCAGGGATTGAGTTTCTTTGAGGCTGTGCATCTTGTTGCAAACAAATATGGCATAGAAATGCCGAGAATGCATGAGGATGATGGTACAGAGAGAAAATCAAATGATGCAGCTTATGAAGCTATGAAAGAAGCTGCGGAGTTTTATTCAAAATATCTAAGAAAAAAAGAAGGCGCTGCCGCACTTCAATATTTTTACAAAAGACAATTTTCAGATGACATAATTGACAAATTTTTGCTCGGTTATTCGCCTAATGACTGGGAAATATTATCAAAAAGATTAATCAAGCATGGGTTTGAAGAGCAATTGCTTATTGATACAGGTCTTTCAATCAGGACTGAGAGAGGAAATTTAATTGACAGATTTCGATCTCGTGCTATGTTTGCAATTCGTGACTTTATGGGAAGAGTTGTTGGATTCGGTGCGAGGCTAATGATTGATGATAAAACTCAGGCTAAATATATAAATTCACCTCAGTCAGTTATTTATGATAAAAGTAAGCTACTTTACGGAATATTTGAATCAAAATCCGCAATCCGGGATAAAAAATATGTGATAATGGTTGAAGGATATGCCGATTATCTTACACTTTACAGAGCCGGATTTGAGAATGTCGCAGCATCAAGTGGTACTGCACTGACTTCTGAACAAGTGAAATTAATCAAACGCTACACCAAGAGTATATCACTTTGCTATGATGGAGATTCAGCTGGAATTCAGGCAGCACAACGCGGGGCTGAAATTGCTCTTGTTCAGGGACTGGATGTCTCGGTAATTAATCTTCCAGATGGTGAAGACCCTGATACTGTGATTATGAAAAACGGTGCTGTCCAAATGGAGTATTTGATTCGTGACGCTGAATCATTTTTAGATTTCAAATACAGACATGCTAAGCAAAAAGGTGAGCTTGATTCTGCTCAATCGCTTTCGGATTTTGTGCGTTCAACGGTAAAAACAATCGTATCAATTCCTGATTCGATGCAACATGATTTTTATATACGAAAATTATCAGGGTTGTTGGATTTATCAGAGTCTCAGCTCAGACAGGTTTATAAATTCAGAGGACAGTATATTAATGAATTAATTCAATCTGAAACTAATTATGCAGATTCTCGCGAACCAGAAGACTTTTTGGTTTCAATTGAAACTCAAACTGCATTTAATTATGAAGATTTAATAGTTCATCCGGAGCAAATATTAAACGAAGAAAAGCTACTTTTGAAGTATGCCCTGCAAGGTGAAGACGAATTTACTGATTTAATTGAGCGTTATGATGTTGGTCCCGAAATTTTCTATTCAGATTCAGCAAGAGCCTTATTTGCAGTTATTCAGTCACATTCGGTTAATGATAAAATTCTTGACTCCATAATGAGTGATGAAAGTTTAAGCAGGAATATCAGAGGACTGATTGCAGACATTGCTTTAGCCGGTGAATCCCAAAGTGAGCTTTGGCACAAAAAGTTTCAGGCTGAAGAAGTCATTATTGATTATCCGCTTATGATTAGTGACTCAATATTGAGGATAAAAATGAGGTTTGTCCAAAAACAAATTCGTGAAGTACAAAATTTAATGAAAGAAGACGGAGATAACATTGGTCATAAAAACCGATTTCTTGAGCTTCTCCGCAAAGAGAAAGAGCTAAATTCCAAGATTTATAAAAATCAAAGTAGCTTTGAGAATAATTAAATCATCTAATTTCTTCAAATTCTCCAATATTTTTATTTTTTCGACAATTGTCCCAATTAAAATATCTACCGTTCATCGCAATATAGACTCCATTTGGCAGAGTCTGAACAAATGCAATAGCCGCTCCTAAATTGAACAAGCCATCCGAACTGCCGAATTTGTAAGGTATCATTGCACCTGTAAGAATAATGGTTTTGTTGGTTATTTTGGAAGCAATAACCTTAGCTGTTTCTACCATAGTATCTGTGCCATGAGTTATTATTATTTTGTCGTGGTTACTTTTTATGCAATTATTAGAAATAAGCTCACGGTCGTCATCTGTCATTTCAACGCTATCCATCATCATTAGAGTTCTAATTTCTATATCAACTTTGCATCTGCCAAGCTTCAGCATTTCATTCATATGAGTGTCTTTGAAGTATAATGAACCATTAAGTTCGTTATATTCTTTATCAAAAGTACCGCCCGTTACAAAAATTCTTATTGACATAAATATCTTAAATTATACAATATTATAAAAATTTATCTAAAATTTGTTTAGCTTACATTCTGCTGGATAATTAATGGTTTTATATATTAATAAATTACAAGGATTTATTAATACTTTTCACCTTTACTTTCAAGTAATGCACGTTTATTTTCAATCCGAACTAATTTATTGTAAACTGCTTTTCCAAGTTCAATCCCTTTTGAATTCGAATAGTTTAACAGTGCAATCATGACATCGGCAGCTTCATCTTCAAATCTATCAAAAGGTACATCTTTTCCTTTCCATGACTTTTTTTCCAAATTTGCGAGCTCTCCTGCTTCACCATTTAATTCCAGACAAAAAAATTGAGGAAGACGCTTATCGAAACATTCATTTTGATAAGCGTCAAAACCACTTTGAATTGTTTGAATATATTCGGCTACTTTTTCTAATAAGGAGTTTAAACTCTCGGGTTGCCTATTGTTCATCTGTTGAAATTTCTCTTAGCCTGTAACCAACACCTCTTATACTTTGAACCAATGGTTTTTCACCATCTTTCTCAATTTTTGACCTTAATCTTTTAATATATACATCAATAATATTAGATTCAGGATCAAAATTATGTTTCCATACGTGCTGCGTGATTGTACTACGACTTAAAATTCTGTTTTTGTTTCTCATCATATATTCGAGTAGGGCATATTCTTTAGTTGTTAGTTCAATTTCCCTTCCCTGACGATATGCAAGATGTGAAACTGTATCCAAAATTAAATCGCCTGACCTAAGCTTAGTACTCTTTTCAGGACTTGAGCGTCTAAGAATAGAGCGAAGTCTTGCTGCAAGCTCATCAAATGAGAATGGTTTCGGAAGGTAGTCATCGGCTCCAAGGTCTAAACCTGCTACTCTGTCTTCGACATTAGCACGAGCGGTGAGCATGATTACCGGTGTTGAAATTCCTGAATCACGCATTTCTTTCAGCAAAGTGAAGCCGTCTTTTCCCGGTAACATAACATCAAGCACAATTGCATCAAAGTGATTATTCATCACAATTTCAAGTGCTGAAATACCATCATAAGCTGTTTCTACAATGTAACGCTCTTCTTCAAGTCCATGTTTGATAAAATTTGCAACTTTTCTTTCGTCTTCTACAACAAGCACTCTCATATTTTTTCCTTAAAAAATAAAATACAAAACAATCATTTTCCTAAAAATACCTGATGTATCTCGCGTTTGCCGTTGGATAAATCAAGAATTAAATAATACAAACCATTTGCAGCATAAGAGCCATCAGCTCGGGCGCCGTCCCAGTAGTCTGTATATACAATATCTGCAGTTCTGGGAACATCTTTTAAAATTTGCTTTACTAATCTGTTACTCTGGTCATAAATTGATACTGAAATATTCAAACTTTCAGGTATTTTATAAACAAACTCCATTATCTCTCTTTCAGGATTAAAGGGGTTAGGAGCTATGATATTTACATAATTCGGTGTAACACCAGTAATACTTGAATCAGCTCTGAAACAAGCCTCCTGAAGACAGCAAAGCCTTAAAATCAAATTGTCCTGAATATTATAAGGCACATTCCATTTATAAAATGCATCGCTTACATTTGAAGTGCCAATTTGATTGAAAGTAAAGCCTCCATCAAGAGAAACTGATATAGAAATTTCGGAGCAGGGGATAATACCTGCAAACTGTGATGGATTCCATCTTACTATTATTGATGGGTCTGCTGTTAATTTTTCGTCAATTGTAAATTGTAGTTTTTTAGGTATAATTTGAATACCAGAATAATATACAGTATCAGAATAACCATTAATGTGGGTAACAAACATTAAATCAATATATCTCTCGATTTGAGAACTTTGACCACAGTCAAAAATATCGCTGAAACAAGGGATAATGAAGTTGAAATCAGCCTGTCCTGAATTAATATCAGCTAATCCAATATAATTCCAACCTGTTGTGTCAATCACTTTGTAGTATGAACTAACAGAATCAATGCAAGAAACAGATGCAGATATGCTTAATAAATCTCCCGTTTCAAGAAGAGCAGGCAATGTGCTAATCAAATTAATTTCAGGATAATATATGCTTAAGTAACATGAAGCTGCATTTATTTTTTCGGGATAATCTGTCCCCTGTATAATAAATCTGCCTCGAATAATCCTGAAGTTAGTTCCTTTAAATAAGTTTGTACCTGCTTGAACCTGAAAATCAACAAATTCGTTGTTGTTATCTGCGAACTCTTGGATAACTAATGTATCAATTAGGTTTCCATCCGGGTCAAGTCTTTCAAAGAGTATATTTACATTTGGCTGACCCATAATAATATTCTGCCAACGAAGATTGATTGTATCATTTAAGCAAAAATCCGAAATCCCTTCTTTTTGAGGGCAATCAATTACAATTGTATTTTCTATGATACTTCCAATTACATAAGTGCTGTCGAATGTCGTAACTATGATATCAGGTCTTCCATCGCCTTCCAGGTCAGCAATTGCAACATTAGAAATTGTTTGTTTTCTGAATTCTTTAGTATAAACTGTATCAAAAGGGTATCCTAGACGGAAATTTACATCCTGATAATCTCTCATCCTCAAAACCATAAGCTTAGAGCCATCAACTAAAATAATCTCATCTTTTCCATCAGGATGTAAATCTATATCAGCAACAGCTGCAAGCCAGCCATTGACTCGTGAAGTAGCTATAGTATCGAATTGAAAAAGTGTATCACCTGATGGAGTTGGCTTTTCGATAGGGGCTCCTAATCTGTATCGCATTATATATAATCTGCTTTCAGGAAAAACACTTTCTTTGGAACTTTGTGTTACAACAATTTCATTCCCGGGATTATTCGGATAATATTTACCCCAAGAGTTTGACGAAATACCATCAATATTTCCAACCCCCACCGACCAGTAATGGTTTCTGCCGCCACTTAACGGTGGAACAGATGATTGAGGTGTTCCTGTAATTGGGGCGCCACCCTGAGTATAAAGATGCAGCTTAGATTCCCCATCAGAGCCATCAATACCTGAATATTGCTCTGCAACTAAAATAAAATTATTCCTGACATTAGCTGAAACATCAAGTTCTGCATAAATTGGTCTTAAAATTGATCTTGTCCCATTAACCGGAATTACTCTCGGAGAGAAATTATTTGCTAAACCTGCACCTGCTATATTGAAACCAAGAAGATAACTTTCTCCGGAAGATGTGTTAAAATTACCACCTCCAACGAGCTCTGAAATATTTATGTTTGGTTGTACAGAAGATTGCCATGGAAGGAGAACACCTGTAAAATTATTGGCTAATAACTGCACAGATGGCTGATATAAGCCGACATCAGATGCTAAATGAATTCTTAAATCCTTCTGGTCCTTCATATCCGGAAGTGGAAATATCGAATTTTGGTCATCATCGTAAAATTGAGCAAAGCCTCTGAAAAATTCAGGCTCAGTTGTAGAACTTCCCGAAATAATTGGTTTATTCATGTCAATTACGGTATATACCATCAGTCTGCCACCAACTCTTCTTCCGTAAAAAGGTTTGATAGAGGCTGATACATTGGGTGCAAAATCTCTCAAATCAATTGAAAGGCGTTTTACAACTTTTATTGAATCCAGTTCAGCGTCATAACCGAAAATATAAGAGTGTGCAAGAGTATCGGTGCTATTAGGATTAAAAAATTCTATTGATTCACTACCAATGAGAACAGTATTATTTGCATAATTGCTGAATCCTGTGTTCATTGAATCAAACAGAACTGTAAATGCTTTAACATTTTGTGCATAAGCAGGAAGTTTCTGTTTTTTTAGAAGCACACCGGAGCCACCGATAATAACAATTTCATCACCCATAAGCGCAGTCATTTCAAGTGGTTGAGTGAAAGAAATCCCCTCAAAAGTATTATCAACAAGATTACCAATCAGCGGAGTAACATCACCGCTTATATCAGGAGTAGCCCATTTTACTCTGAATGAATCAATATTTTGAATATAAAAACCAGAGCCACCTCGTTTCGACCCACTTAAATTACCATCTCTGAAATGCCATGCAGAGTAGTTGGGTTGTGAGTTTAACTCGTTTTGAAGCATCAAAAAGAGCAGTATTATTATACCAGTTTTTATTACAAAATTCATTTTTTTTAATACTTTGTCAAAAATGTTCATTTGATTCTTCTCCAAAATATTGAATTTAATTTATTTTTCATAATATTTTCACAAAAAAAGTTAATTTTAGTACAAATTTATACGATAAATGTTATAATTTAAGCATAAATTATACCATTTTTATGAAAAATTAATAAGTTGTTCCTTTAATTAATTCATAATTTCAATTTGTTAATCTTTAAAGTTTAATACAATTTATTTTCAGTTTACACTTTTTAAGTAATTTATAAAATATTATTAGAAAATAGTATGAGTGATGTTAATATTCTTATAATCGGAGCAGGGGTAGTTGGTCTTGCAATTGCAAGTAAATTGTCTCAAACTTATAGTTCAATTGCTGTAATTGATAAATATAATCGCTTTGGAAAAGAAACATCATCAAGAAGTAGTGAAGTAATCCATGCCGGTATTTACTACCAGCCTGGCAGCTTAAAATCGGTGTTATGCCTAAGAGGTAACGAGCTAATATATGATATTTGCTTGAAAAATAATATTCCTCATAAAAATTCTGGAAAATTATTAATTGCTAATGATGAAAAAAGTATTGAAAAATTGAATGGATTATTTAATTTAGCAAAATCAAATGGTGCAAAAGATTGCAGAATTATTGATTTGGATGAAATAAATTCTTTTGAGCCAAACATCAGAGCTAAAAAAGCAATTTATTTTCCTAGTTCCGGGTATGTTGATTCTGAGTCACTGATGTCATTTTTTGAAAACAATTCCATTAGAAATGGTGTTTCATTTTTATACAATCAGGAAGTTATTGGAATTACAAAATTGTATTCAGGATTTGTTGTAAAAGTAAAATCAGGTTCAGACATTTATGAATTCACGTGCGATATTTTAATAAATTCAGCAGGTTTGCAGAGTGGGGAAGTATCAGCTATGGCAGGTCTTGATTTGCCGGAATATAAAATCCATTATCATAAAGGGATTTATTTTCGTGCCCTTAGAAAACTGGAGTTATATCCTGAGATGCTGATTTATCCGATACCTCCGGAAGAAGGCTCTGTTGGAATTCATACAACACCCGACTTAAATGGAGGGATGAGATTAGGACCCCATTTTATTTGGTCTGATAAAATTGATTATTCTGTTGATGATAGTTTTCATGAGTTATTTTATAATGAAGTGAAGCTGTATCTGCCTTTTTTAGAGTATAATGATATAAAATCAGATATGAGTGGTATAATGTCATCAGTTCAAAAGCCATATGAGAAAGCCCTTAAAGATTTTATTATACTTAATGAAATTGATAAGGGCTACTCAGGTTTGATTAATCTCATAGGTATTGAATCACCGGGGTTAACTGCAGCACCGGCTATTGGAGAATATATCAATGATATAATCAATCGAATTAATGAATAAATCAAATTGCTGAGTGTGAATCAATATCAATCTTCATCATAACACCCTGATGAGATATGTTTAACTTAAAGTCAAGCAGAGTAGTTCTCAACATTTTTCTAAGTTTTGAACCTGATTTATCGTTAGCTTTATTATTTTTGATAATAATCAGTCTTCTGTGATTATTATTCAGCTTAGGCATAGCAGGTAATATAGGACCTAATATTTCAGCAAAATCTATATCTTTTGGAAGTAAACCCTCAAATGCAGAAGCATAATTAGACACAAGATTTTCTTCCTTACCATAAAATTCAATTATAACAAATCTTGCATAAGGTGGATAATTTGCGGCTTCTCGTATTTTTATTTCACTATCATAAAAGCCTTTATAATCAGCATTTTGAGCATATTTAATAGCGCTGTTATCTGGTTCAAAAGTCTGAATGAATACTTCTCCAAGGATAGCTTTATCTCTACCTGCCCGACCGGATACTTGTGTGAGGAGCTGGAAGGTCCTCTCAGCAGCTCTGAAATCAGGTAGATAAAGCTGAATATCAGAATTAATAACACCTACTAAGGAAACATTTTTGAAATCAAGTCCTTTAGCAATCATTTGAGTGCCAACTAAAATATCTATCTTGCCTGATGCAAAATTTTGAAGAATGCGTCTTTGGTTGCCTTTTTTTGATGCAGTATCCATATCAAGTCTTGATACATTTGCACTAAATCCCTCATTTTTGAGATTATTGAATATATCATCTTCGACACGCTGAGTTCCAAATCCCACAATTTCGAAATGTGAACTATTACATTCGGGACATTTCGTGGGGGCTTTTGTCTGAAAGCCACAATAATGACATTTCAGCTGGTTCTTGCTCTTGTGGTAAGTTAGTTTTATAGCACAATTTTTACATTGAGGAACATGACTACAATCAGTACACCGAATATTTACAGAAAAACCTCTGCGGTTCTGTAAAATCAAAGTACCCTTGTCATTGGAAAGATTTTCCTTGATTTTATCGTACAAAACTTTTGATACCATAGACTTAGACTGCCCTTTTTTCATTATATTAAGCATATCAACTATGGTTACTTTAGGAAGTAAAGCTCCATCAGCTCTTGAGTTTATTTCTAAAAGTGTATATTTTCCTGTTTGAGCATTATACATAGACTCAAGCGATGGTGTTGCCGAACCCAAAACAACAGTAGCATTTTCAAAAACTCCCCGAATAACAGCAGCATCTCTTGCGTTGTATCTCGGAGCCGGTGAATCCTGCTTGTATGAAGATTCGTGTTCTTCATCAACAATGATAATACCTAAATTATTAAATGGAGCAAAAACAGCAGATCTCACCCCAAGAGCTATACGAACTTTTCCGGTATGAATTTTTTTCCATGATTCATATCTTTCTGCATCAGTCATACGGCTGTGCAACAATGCAATCTGATGACCGAATGTAGCAGAAAATCTGTCTATTAACTGAGGTGTCAGAGATATTTCAGGTACAAGTACAAGAGCTGATTTATTTTGCTCAATCGCTTTTTTAATCAAGTGAAGGTAAATTAATGTTTTACCACTTCCGGTTATTCCATGCAATAAATATGTATGGTTTTCTCCTTTTTCGATAGACTCGGCTATAATCTTGTAATTATTTTCCTGTTCAGTTGTCATTTGCAAAAATGATTCATCTCCCTTGCCAAGGCTATTTTTTTCATCATAAGCTTTTTTGGGAGTCTCAATTTCAATTGTTTGCAAATAATTCTTATCTATCAAAAACTTCAGATGTGAGTGATTGCTTTGGGTAGATGTAAGTGCCGCTTTAACTATAGGATAATCATTATCTTTATTTTTCATGAAGACATAACTGAATAATCGGGAACGGATCGGAGAGCCGGATTCAAGTTTTTCCATAACAAATTTCAGTCTTGCTTCATCATTGTAAATATGTCGTGAAACTTGCAGACATTTAATTTTTTTCATTGCTGCTTCCCTCTTGAGGACTCGCTTGATTTCAAGGAATCCCAAACGTTCAAGAGCATATAAAGCTGAATGTATATTTTTGTTGTTTAGATTTCTTTCTATAGTTGATATTGTAACGGGGTCTTCCTGATTCATAAGGTAATTGAGGAGTTCAGCCCTAAGCGGGCTTCTGTGGCGCATACGAATAATTTCATAAGAGCCCGGAACTTTCAACACCTTTATTTTAATAGTAGTCTCAGGCGACATTGAAGGAGGTGTAGCCGCTTTGAGTGTTTCTCCCCAAGAACACATGTAATACTCAGATATCCACCTAGTCAACCTTAGCATACTCTCAGTAAAGGTTGGAGAAATGTCAAGTATTTCAGATACTTGCTTTAATTCGCGCATTACTGATAAATTCTCATCAGATACAATTATCCCTGTTAGAACTCTGGAACCAAATTCTACCAGAACTCTTTTACCGATATAATCAACCTCATCATCCGGTATAGTATATGTGTACAGCTGGTCAGTTGGTACCGGAACTGCTATTTTAACTGCCTTACTCATCAAATCCGAAATTATTTATTAAAACCAAATTCTTTATTAATTTTTCCGTCTTTACAATTGAATATGTAAACTTTTTAATTTGAATTACGTTTATACTAATGTAAAATTGAAAAAAACTTTTTAGTATTATTATAGGATACAAAAATATGAGTAAATTTTGGATTTTAATAATTGTTTTTTTAACAATTTTAAATTCTTGCAATTCCGAGCATAAACTACATAGTAACGGTGATAATATTGCAAATGATGTGTATCTGTCACAAAATAACAATTCTAATAATAGTAAAACTCAAAATTATGAATTGATTAAAGCTAATGATGAGGTATATAATTCAAGACAAAATTCAATTACAAAAGCTGTTTCGGTTGGAAGTCCTGCAATTGTTGGGATTAATGTTACTGAAGTACGCCAGTATATTGTAAGAGATCCGATTTACGACGATCCATTTTTCAATCAATTCATGAGACGATTTTTTGGAGACAATTCTAATAGATCCCGCAGAAGCCGTGAATACGAAGTAAGCGGATTAGGCTCAGGATTTATTATTTCACCGGACGGGTATATATTGACAAATCACCATGTTGCAGGAAATGCCAGTAAAATAGTAGTAACAATGACTGATGGTTCAAAATATGATGCTGAAATAATTGGCTCTGATATGGTATCTGATGTTGCTCTACTTAAAATTAAAGGCAAAAATTTACCTTATTTGAAGCTTGGCAGATCAGATGATTTAATTATCGGAGAATGGGTAATTGCTTTTGGAAATCCATTCGGTTTGTTCGATAAAAATGCTAAACCAACTGTAACTGTCGGTGTTGTTTCAAATAATAACGTAAATATTCTACATGAAGACCAACCATTTAACAGAGTTTACAAAGGAATGATACAAACTGATGCAGCAATCAGTTCGGGTAATTCAGGTGGTCCACTTGTAAATTCCCTTGGTGAAGTTATCGGAATGAATACTATCATATACTCAACTTCTCAAGGCAGACAAGGTGCAGGAAGTATAGGTATTGGATTTTCTATTCCTATAGACAGAGTAAAAGAAATAATGGAAATTCTTAAAGCGAATAAAACCATTGACAGAGACTTTTATACAGGAATTGAGCCTAGACAGCTTGATGAACAACTTGCCAGAATGATAAAAACAGACATTAATGACGGTGTCGTGGTTTTCGGTATGCAGAGGAATTCACCAGCAGAGAAAGCAGGATTTGAACTTGGTGATATAATAATTGAAATTAATGGTAATAAAATTAATAGGATTGAAGATTATTTAATTGCTGTTGGTGATAATAAAACAGGAGATAAACTTATTTTCAATATTAATCGTAACGGTAAAAGTATTATCAAAAATCTTATTTTAGAAAGTAATCCAAGGCGATAAAGTGTCTGAACAAAATCTTCTCAAAGCAGAAAATTTAATAAAAAAATACAAGAAAAGGGTAGTAGTTAAAGGCGTTAGTCTTGAAGTCAAACAAGGTGAAGTTGTTGGTCTTCTCGGTCCAAACGGGGCTGGGAAGACCACATCATTCTATATGATTGTAGGAATGATTAAACCAAATGAAGGTGAAGTTTTCTTTAATGATGAAAAAATTACCGGTAAAGCTATGTTTAAGCGTTCGCGCCTTGGAATAAGTTATCTACCGCAAGAACCATCAGTATTCAGAAAAATGTCTGTAGAAAATAATATCAGGGCTATTCTTCAGTTGCAAAAGATGAATTCCAAGCAGCGAAAAGAAAAACTTGAAAGCTTAATAATGGAATTTGGACTCAATCATATCAGAAAAAGTAAAGGATATATGCTCTCAGGAGGTGAAAGAAGACGTTGCGAAATAGCAAGAACACTGGCATCGAGTCCAAAATTTGTTCTTCTTGATGAACCTTTTGCAGGTATTGACCCTATTGCTGTCGAAGACATTATGAAAATTGTACTCAAGCTAAAAGAACAAAATATCGGTGTGCTGATAACTGACCATAATGTGCATGAAACCCTTTCGATAACTGACAGGGCTTATATTTTGATTGATGGCAATATTTATATTTCGGGTACAGCAGAAGATATTGCAAATAACGAACAAGTCCGCAAACTTTATCTTGGTGAAACTTTCAAGTTAGAAAGATATGGTACTGTTTCAGAAAATCTAACAGAAGATTTCATTCCTGATTAGTTTTAACATCCATACCGGCAAGTATTCCGCCATCAATAGTCAGCTCAGTACCGGTGACATAATTCGATTCATCGCTAGCAAAGTATAATGCTCCGTACGCTACATCTTCTGGCTTTCCAAATCTGCCGAGCGGTATTCCTGATTCAATTTGTCTTATGAATTTATTCCTTTGCTCTCCTTCACCGAGCATAGCATCCCACATTGGGGTCATAATTGCAGCAGGATGAATGCTATTGCATCTGATATTATATTTTTTATCTGCGCAATATAATGCTACACTTTTTGTATGATTTCTGACTGATGCCTTGGAAGCAGCATACGCAACAGCACCTGAAATACCAACCATTCCGCTTCTGGATGATATATTAATTATACTACCACCATTTTGTTTCATCAATTTGATGGCATATTTACAACCGAGCATAGTGCCTGTTGAATTAACTTTGTTCACTTCGTCCCAACTTTCTATACTAACATTTTCTGCATCAAATGGTCCATTTGTTTCTAAAAATCCCGTAATACCGGCATTATTTACCAAAATATCCAATCTGCCAAATTTATGAAGAATATAGTCAGAAACTTTTATCCAGTTGTTCTCATCACGAACATCCAAAGTTATATATTCACAATTATTTCCAATTTCATTTACTGCTTTAATGCCTAAATCATCTTTTATATCAGACAATACAACATAAGCATTTTCATTTTTAAATATTTCTGCGATTGACTTACCAATTCCTCTTGCAGCTCCTGTAATCAGAGCAATTTTATTGTTTAATCTGTTCATAAAAAATAAAAAAATAATTTATAAAATAAAAATTACGTAATAATGTTACTATTGTTTCACAATTACAGTCATTTTATTCATTATTATATCAATGAAATTGATTATATTTGCATTCTTTATCTATTATAATTGGTAAAATTTTATATGAGTTTCTTTTCAAAGTTAAAAGAAAAATTCACCGAAAAGGTTGACAAAGTACAAGAAAAAGTAAGTACGGTAATTTCCCAAGCAGGAAATGCTATTAAATTTGATAAGATTAAAGACGGTCTTCAAAAAACCCGTGTTAGTTTTATAGACAAATTTCAAGCTCTATTAGGTTCAGGCAGAAAGATTGATAATAAACTTATTGAAGAAATCGAAGAAATATTAATTACTGCTGATATTGGCGTTGAAACTGCAGAGCAGATTATTTCAAAAATGAAGCTTCGGGTCAAAAAAGAGGGATTTGAAGAAGCAGAAGATTTATATAATATTCTGAAAGAAGAAATCCATGAAATACTTCTTAAAACACCTTCAGCAGCCAATGACTCAACTTATTCTATTGATGAAAGCAAAAAACCTCACGTGATTATGGTTATTGGTGTCAATGGAGCCGGTAAGACAACAACAATCGGTAAATTAGCACATAATTACAAAAAAGCCGGTAAAAATGTAATCATTGGAGCAGCTGATACTTTTCGTGCTGCAGCAAATGAACAGTTGGAGGTTTGGGCACAGAGAGCAGAAGTAGATATTATTCAACAATCTCAGGGTTCTGACCCTGCAGCTGTTGTGTTTGATACTTTGAAATCAGCAATCTCTAATAAGAAAGATGTTGTAATAATTGATACCGCCGGAAGACTTCATAATAAAGTTAATTTGATGCAGGAGCTTGAAAAACTAAGTCGTGTTATGAAAAAGCATAAATCTGAAGCACCGGATGAAGTATTTTTAGTATTGGATGCAACAACAGGACAAAATGCAGTCATGCAGGCTAAGGAATTTATGAAAGTAGCACCAATCACCGGAATTGTACTTACAAAACTTGATGGCACTGCTAAAGGCGGCGTCGTAATTCCTATTGCAAGCGAGCTTAAAATACCTGTTAGATATATCGGAGTAGGTGAGAAAATTGATGATTTGCAGGTTTTCGACCCAAGTTTGTTTGTTGAGGCACTATTTGGACTTAATGAGGACGAAATTTCAGAAATGGAGTAACCTTATATGCAAATTATCAAAACAGTAAACGAAATGCAGAAAATATCATTTGAAAATAAGCTGAAAGGCTTCAAAATAGCTGTAGTACCAACTATGGGCTTCCTGCATGAAGGACATTTAAGTTTAATTAGAAAAGGCAAAGAGGTTGCTGATATTGTGATTACAACATTATTTGTAAATCCAACTCAATTTGCTCCAAATGAGGACTTCAGCAAGTACCCGCGTGATTACGACAAAGATTTCAAACTATGTGAAGAGAATGGCTCAGACTATATATTTTTCCCTGAGGTCAATGAGATGTACCCTAAAGGATTTAATACATCTATATTGATACAGGGAGTTACAGAAAAATTTGAGGGAGAGTTTAGACCTACTCATTTTCAAGGAGTTGCAACTGTGGTTGCTAAGCTGTTTAATGCAACGATACCTCATTTTGCTATTTTTGGACAGAAGGATTATCAACAGACACTATTATTAAAAAAGCTCAATGATGATTTAGATTTTGGAATAGATATAATTATAGCACCTACTATCAGAGAAAAAGACGGTTTGGCTATGAGTTCGAGAAATACCTACTTACCGGAGGATTTAAGAAAAAAAGCCGGAGTTCTATTCTTTGCTATGGAAGAAACCAGAAAAATAATTGCTAAGGGCGAAACAAATAGGAAGATAATTAATACCACGTTGCAAATGACTTTAAGAACTGTGCAGGAAATTAAAATTGATTATGCAGCAGCAGCATTGGCTGTTAATCTTTATGAACCTGAGCATTTTTTTCCGGGGGATGAGATTGTCTTGCTTTTAGCTGTTCATCTTGGTAAAACAAGATTAATTGATAATATGATAATAAAAATTCCTTACAGACTTAACGATGATAATTTTATTAAGTCTTAAATTATTGTTACTTTTGAAAAAATATATATGTTAAATAAATAAACGATAAAAGAGATATGGCAGGTCATAGTAAATGGGCAAATATTAAACATAGAAAAGGCAGACAGGATGCCTTAAGAGGAAAAATTTTCACAAGATTAGCTAAAGAAATCACAGTCTCAGCAAGAGAAGGTGGTGGCGACATCGCTGCAAATCCGAGACTACGTCTTGCTGTGCAGAATGCAAAAGCTGTAAATATGCCTAACGAGAATATCACAAGAGCAATAAAAAAAGGTACAGGGGAAATTGAAGGTGTGCAATATGAAGAAATCACTTACGAAGGTTATGCTCCGTATGGTGTAGCAATCATACTTGAAACTGTAACTGATAAAAAATTAAGAACTGTTGCTGAAGTTCGTGCGCTTTTCGGAAAACTTGGCGGGAATATGGGTGAAACAAATTCTGTTGCATGGAATTTCGAGCGAAAAGGTGTGGTAAATATTAAAACAAACGGCAAAAGTGAAGAGGAACTTCTTGAACATGTTCTTGAGTCCGGTGCCGAAGATATGGAATGGGATGAGGAAGTTACAAGAATTGTTTGTCAGATGGCTGATTTTGGTATTGTAATGAAATATTTTGAAGAAAATAATTTTGAAATTAGTGAGGGTAAACTGGAGTATATTCCTAAGGATTTAGTGAATATATCTAATCCTGATGAAGCTCGCAAGATATTGAAATTTGTTGATGCTTTTGAAGAACAGGATGATGTTCAGAATTTATATCACAATTTTGAAATTGATGACTCGATTGCAGACCAAATTGAATAAATTGAATTATAATTTTAATACAAATTAAATGATGTTGAATATTTATCACTAAGTTTTAAAATGAAATTATCCTTAAATTGGCTTAAAGAAATTATTGATTTTGAAATGACACCTGAGCAATTGGATGCGTCCTTGACAATGCTCGGTATCGAAGTAGAAGGAATTGAAAATCCTGCAAAAAAGCTCGATGGTTTTTTTGTAGCTTATGTTAACGAAAAACAAAATCATCCGGATGCCGATAAATTATCTGTCTGCCAGGTTACTATTGGTGGCGATGATTTGCAGGTGATTTGTGGTGCACCAAATGTTGACAAAGGTCAAAAAGTTGTTCTTGGAACATCAGGTGCAATAGTTCCATCTGCAGGCTTTAAACTTGAAAAGAGAAAAATAAGGGGCATCGAATCAAATGGAATGATTTGCAGCCAAAAAGAACTGGAACTTGGTGAAGATGAGTCAGGAATATGGGTGCTTCCATATGATGCTCCTGTGGGTAAGTCTTTAGCTGAATATTTAGGCGTAAATGATGTTATATTCGAAATATCTGTTACTCCAAACAGAGCTGATTGCCTTAGTCATATTGGAATTGCCCGAGAGATTGCAGCCCTGAATGGTAATAAATTAAGAATGCCCGCAACCAAAAATATACCTCAAACAGGTAATATTGAAAATTATATTTCAGTTGTAATAAAAGATACTGATAAATGTCCGCGTTATACTGCAAAATTAATAAGAAATTGCAAAATCGGTGAATCACCTGACTGGCTTAAAGCAAGATTGCAATCTTTAGGGCTTAGACCGATCAACTCCGCTGTTGATGTAACAAATTTAGTATTAATGGAATCAGGTCAGCCACTTCATGGTTTTGATTTTGATAAACTTTCCGAAGGAAAAATTATTGTCAAGTCTGCTTATTCGGGGGAGAAATTTATTACTCTTGATGGAAAGGAACGAGTCCTTGACAGTGAAATGCTTATGATTTGTGATGCAGAAAAACCCATAGCAATAGGTGGTGTGATGGGGGGTGAAAATTCTGAGATTACTGATGCAACAACTAATATTTTGATAGAATCAGCATATTTTAATCCATCTTCGATTCGTAAAACTTCTAAAAAACTTGGTCTTCAAAGTGATTCTTCTTACAGATTTGAAAGAGGAGTTGATTTTCAAAATGTACCATTAGCTTCAATGCGAGCAGCTGAACTTATAGCAGAGCTAACCGGAGGTGAACTAATAACAGGCATGATTGATGTTTATCCTGATAAAATTGAACAACAAAGTGTTAATTTACGATTTGAGAGAGTTAGAAGGATTATTGGAATAAACATAGATGACGATACGATTTTGAATCTTCTCGGCAGACTTAATTTTAAGATAATTAACTCTGAAGACGGAACTGTTACAATATCGGTTCCAACTTACAGAGTTGATATTTCAATGGAAATTGATTTGATTGAAGAGATTGCGAGACTTTATAATTATGACAATATTGAGTCAGATTTTAGTTCTCAGATTAATTTTGGTCTTCATAGAATAGTTAAAGAATTATCATCTCCAAGTTTGAGAGGTTCCCTAAGAAATCATTATGTGAATGCTGGATTTACTGAGATACTAACTCAGAACCAAATTGACCCAAAATCAATCGAACTCAATGGGGTGGAGGCTGTTAAACTTTCGAACCCTCTTGGTGAGGAACTTTCATTATTGCGTACCAGCTTGATAAACTCCATGCTGAAAGTTATTAACCATAATATCAGAAATGGGAGCAAAAATTTAAAACTATTCGAAATTGGAAAAGTTTTTGAGAAAACTGATAATCAAAACAGTTTTATTCCGGGAATTTTGGAAAATGAAAAATTAATTATTGCTTTAACAGGTGAAAATATTCCTTTACAATGGGCAGCGCAGCCGAATGATTTCGATTTTTATGATATTAAAGGTTGTGTTGAAGAATTTTCTGAAATTGTTTCTATAAATGGTTTAAAAATAAAGCAACTTGAAAAGCATAATTTACTTTCTCCAAATTCACTTACATTATATTTGAAAAAGGTATTAATTGGTTATTTCGGTGAAGTCAAAAAATCTGTTTTGAAACATTATGATATTGAGCAAAAAGTATTTATTGCTGAAATCAATTTAAGCGAAATTTATAAATCGGCTGAATTCCTCAAAACGTATCAGCCTATAAGTCATTTCCCCGCAATAACCAGAGATTTGGCTTTTATTTTAAGCAATGATATAGCCGCTGGTGACGTACTGAGTTCTATTAAAGAATCGGGTGGAAAATTTCTTCAGGATTTAGTTCTTTTTGATGTTTATCATGGTCAGGGAATTGATGATAACAGCAAGAGTCTGGCATTTAATTTGACTTTCAGAGCAATTGACAGGACATTAAAGGAAAATGAGATTGATGAATCCTTGAATAATATTATTAATAAAATTGAATCCAAATATTCTGCGCATTTAAGAAAAAATTAATTTAGGAATAAAATTATGGCTGAAAATTATCTTGATGAAAAAATGAACAGTGGAATTAAGCCACTTGTAGATAAATTGAGTGAGTTAGTGGAATTTTCTATGGAAGAGCTAAATAAGCTTAAGGATAAAAATGATGAACTCATCAGTCGTAATTCAATTCTTGAAAAATCGCTTGGAGATAAAGACAGCGGATTTTATGAATTAGTTAATCAAAAATCCGAGCTTGAGAGTGAAATTCAATCCCTGAAGAAAAAAAATCAGGAATTTGAAAGTATTATATCAGATAGTGGAAATGCAACTAAACAACTTGAAGATAAAGAAATTGAGATTGATAATCTTAAACAGAAGTACAATGATTTAGAACACAAATTTGCACTTGTCAATGAAAAAGCTGGATTTGTTACAGCATTGGATAAAGAGCTTAACGACGAAAGACAAAAGAAAGCTTCTCTACAAATTATGATTGACAATCTTGAGAATGAACTCAAACAACTTAAGCCTGTTGAAAAGAATTTATCAATAGTAAGTAAAGAGTTAGCTCATAAGAATATAGTATTAAATGAACGAGCTATTGAAGTTGAAAAACTTAAAGATAAGATTGCCAATTTAGAGAATACAATCTTCAAGTTGTCTAATAATCACTCTGACTTGGAAAAAGAATTTGAGACCATTAAAAATGAATATCAGAAATATCAAGTTGATTATAATATATTATTGAAAAATAATGAAGAATTAACTCATACTAATAATCAGAATATCGAAAAACAGGCATTTTTAAGTGGTAATATTGAGAATTTTTACAAACCTGAAATAGAAAAATTTAACGCAGAAATATCATATTTAAAATCTGAAAATGAAAAATTATTAAATCAACTTAATGAATCAATTGCAAATTATGAAGATTACAAATTAGAATCAGACGAGTTGAGAACAAATTATGAGTACAATAAAAAAGAATTAGATAAACTTATCCAAACAATTGAAAAATATGATAATAAACTAATAGAAGCTAATGAAACAATTTCTCAATTTATGGCTTCATCTGATGAAAATTCTAACATTATTGATAATAGATTAGCAATTAAAGATATTGAAATTAGAGCACTTACATCTAAAGTAGAAGAGCTTGAAAATAGACTTAAAGATGTTGATAACACAAATTTAACTAACAATATTACAGATGAATTAACTATAAAAATTAATGAGCTAAATCATTTAATTGACACCATTAAAAAAGAGAATTCAATACTTATTTCTGATTTAGAAACAAAAGAAACACAAATAAATATTTTCAAAACTTCAATTGATGAAAACCTTTCAAAAATTGATTTATTGAATAATGAATTAGAATTTTCCAAAAAGTCGCTAAACGAATATGAAATTTCTAAAGTCAATTTTGAATCCAAACTCAATGAAGCTACACAAGAATTGGATAGTTATCGAAAGGAAATAGGTGAATTGAATGGCGAATTATCATCAAAAGATGATAATATTAATGAACAACTTAGAAAAATTGAAGAGCTAAAGCAAATTATATCAAATTTATCTGAGCAAATTATTTTAAAAGATAAAGAGATAATAAATATCAAATCTAAAGAAAATGATTTATTTGGATTGATTGACAATTCCGATGTATATTCAGAGCAAATTGACAAATTAAATGAACTTATAACAATTAAAGACAATACTATCCATGCACTTGAACTTTCATTAAATGAATTAAATGGTAAGTTCACAATATCAGAGGTCAATCTTAATCAATCACGTGAAAAAATTGCAGACCTTGAAGATTTACTTAAAACAAGGTATGAGCAGATAAATATTCTCGAAAAAGAGTTGAATGAGATTATTTTAGTAAAAGGTGATATTTCAGCCAAAAGGGTGGACTTGATTGCCAGGATAGATTCTTATATAGCAAAAATTGATTCTAAACTCACAAAATTAAATTAGATATTATTGCTTATGATATTTTTGTAAACTTTGTGCCCAAAAATTGAGAAATTCTCAAAGTATCCTGTGTACCATTGCATTAAAGAGGCACCTGCGTCAAGTGTTTGTTGTACGTCTTTTGAATTTTCGATGCCCCCGGTTCTAATTATATGGAACTCATTTCTTGTTTGTAGGGACTTGAGTATCCGGGCAGCTTTAATTGTAAGGTTTAAAGATTTTGCAGCTATTAATTTTCCACTAACTCCACCACCGAAATTTTCAGTAAAATATTTAAATGATGTCAATTCTTTTGGATTAATAAATTCCATATAATCTTCATAAGATATAGAAGTGTTCCCTAAATTAATACCCGAAAATCCCATATCAATAAGCATTGGAATTAATTCATCAAGAAGTTCCGGCTTGGTATCCACTGAATATTTTACAATGAGTGGAACTTTACTATTTGATTGAGAGATAAAATTATCTTTAATATACTCAAGCCTATTTATCATTTCATTATCAAGTCCGGTTTCTGAATTATTGTCATGGTGAGGAACATTCGGGCAACTCTCGTTAAGCTCAATGAAGTCAGCTCCGGATTGGTGTAGAATTTTCATACCTTCAACTAAATTTTTTAAAGCTAGTGCACCTGAATCACCTGGATCTGCACTTACACTAACACCTACAGGACATCCTTTGATTTTCTCAAACCTTTTGATTTTTCCGGCAAGTGCAATGTGACCATCATTCGGAAGACCAAGCCAGTTAAGAGCTGATTTAGTCCTTGGAAGAGATAAAAAAGGATGCAAAATATCGAATTTTTTGTTGCCTGCTCTGGGGTTTGAAGTTGATGTACCTGCAAGCCATGCGCCGGCACCTTCCAATGCCGACATTTGATATCCGTTACC
Organism: Ignavibacteriota bacterium; assembly: GCA_019637995.1. Lineage (NCBI taxonomy): Bacteria > Pseudomonadati > Ignavibacteriota > Ignavibacteriota bacterium. Next base: position 823,531 of record JAHBUQ010000001.1, on the reverse strand, counting down.
CGATTTAAACATTCCTGCTGCATTAAAAATTGGGTTGTTAAATTCTATATCCCATAGCTTGACAGGTTTTTTCCAATTCTCAATGTCTAAATTTCGAGGTTCATCATTCGATAATCTGTAAAGAAAATCACGTCTGGCTCTGGAATAGAAATCAATATAAAAACCCGGAGACATCAATGATGCTATGGGTCTGAACAGTCTGTCAATTTTTGCAAGATTTTCGGATAAACTCATTTTTTTTTTTTAGTTTGATTAATAACACAAAAATACATTTTTTTATCCAAAAGTTAGTTAATTTTACAAAAATTTTATAATAAGTATAAAATTTAGTTGTATTTGTTATGCTTTTAAAAAAAAATCAAAAAGAATAAGATAAATAAATTATTTTTGTAAAAATTTTAAATAATTAAATTGGAAATATTTCATGAAAAAAATAATTTTGTTAATTTCATTACTTTTAATGATATCTTGCTCTGAAGAAAATGATGAGCGTTTGCTTAAAGCTAAAGCAAATCTCAATAAGGGTGCATACGAATCTGCGAGGTTGAATTTAGAAAAAGTCATTAAAAATGATTCAACTAACTATGAAGCGTTTGTATTGATGGGAAGATTAGAATTTGCAATGGACAATTTGAAAGAATCACTTGTTTACTATGATATAGCTTTAGAAATTAATCCTGATTATGTTGCAGCTTACAAAGAAAGAGCTAAGTCATACCGTATGCTTGGATTGCTGGATAAGTCCATCAATGATTTATCGAGTATTATCAATATATATCACGATGATGGGTTTATATTTTTGGAACGAGCAAATGTATTTTTTGAGAAAGGAGATATGGATTCTGCATGCCGGGATTGGACTAAGGCAAATGAACTTGGAATAGGAGAAGCGAAAAGAATTTATCAAAAGTTTTGCCAAGAAATGGAAATTCAATAACAATATTTTTATAGCCCATAAATTAGTGTTACTTTTGTATGATATTATTATTAAACTTTGGTTGTTAAATGGATTTTTATTTTCATAATATTAGATTGATTGACCCTGTTGAAAAAATAGATGATTTTTTTAATGTACGAATTAAAGACGGTATTTTTGCCCAAATATCAAAATCTGAATGTGATTTGGATTTAGAAACTCGTAAAATTGATGGTATTAATTTGATTATGACTCCTGGCTTCATCGACATTCACGTTCATCTTCGCGAGCCTGGACAGGAACACAAAGAAACAATCAAAACAGGTACAGCTTCGGCTGCAAACGGTGGTTTTACGGGTGTGGTTTGTATGCCAAACACAAAACCTGATATTGACAATGTTGAAGTAATTGACTACATAAATTCAAAATCAAGGGATTTATTAGTAGATGTATTTATATCTGCCGGAATCACTAAAGGCAGAAAAGGCGATCAGCTCACTGATATGAATGAACTTAGTGAAGCAGGTGTTTTGCTTTTTACAGATGATGGGGCACCTGTAAGCAACAGCAATGTTATGAAACAAGCTTTTGAATACGCTGCCTATAAAGATTTAATACTTTCCCAACATTGTGAAGATACTGAACTTACCGGAAATTTTGTGATGAATGAAAGTGAATTATCAACAACATTGGGATTGGAAGGCTATCCGAGAATCGCTGAGGAGATAATTCTTTTCAGAGATATTCGAATGGCGGATTATTATGGTAACAGGAAATATCATGCACAACACTTAAGTACTATTGGAGCAATAGACTTAGTCCGATATGCAAAATCGAATAATCAAAGAGTATCATGTGAAGTCACGCCTCATCATTTTGTTTTGACTGAAGAAAATATGCGGCAATATAATGCCGATTATAAAATGAATCCACCACTTAGACAACAAATTGACGTTGATGGTATTATTGAGGGAATTAAAGACGGAACAGTTGATTGCATAGCTACTGACCACGCACCACATTCAGAAGTTGAAAAGAATAATGAATTACAAAAAGCACCTAATGGAATAATTGGTCTGGAGACTGCACTTGGACTTTCTATGACATATTTAGTTCATGCCGGTCATATTTCTGTAAATCGTATGATAGAAATGTTGACAAATAACCCAAGAGAAATTTTAGGAATTGCTCAACCAAAAATCAAAACAGGCGAGATCGCTAATGTGACAATATTTAATCCTGATGAAGAATGGACTGTTGATAAAAAGAAGTTTAAATCTAAATCGTCAAACTCACCATTCGAAGGTTTTAAATTGAAAGGTAAGCCTGTGATGTCAATTAATAAAAATCAGTATTTTGAATGCGATCTGTAATTAGTATGAAAAATTTACTTCAGACTATTGAAGCTCAGGATATTGTAGAGAAAGAATCTGAAAAGAAAAGGAAAATTAAATTGATCGAAAAAGCCATTTTGGAAGGCGATACTAAGTTAATACAAACTTTTAAGAAGATGATTAGATAGTTCTTTATAAATAAATTTATAATATATTTTGCAATATAATCTATATTATGTAAACTAACATTTGGATATGACCATAAAGGTATATCCCCCATAATTTGAATATTTTAAATAATTAATGAGATTTTGTTATGAATACTTCGAATAATAATCTAAAGATAATTTTTGCAGCTGGATTGATCTTTCTCGCTGCAGCTTCCAGGCTTTTTCCTGTATTGCCAAATTTCCAACCGATAATGGCAATTGCACTTTTTGCAGGTGCTGTTTTTTCAAGTAACAAATTACTTGGATTTCTAATTCCTGTATCAGCTATGCTATTTAGTGATGTTCTTCTTCATTTTTTCAGTGAGAGTTTATTTGGCTACTATGCCGGTTTTCACTCTTCAATGTGGTCTGTTTATTTAAGTTTTGGTTTGATTGTGCTTTTGGGTATGAAGTTTGCAAGCAATATCAAGCCATTAGCAATATTAGGTACTTCACTTGCATCAGCTATACTTTTTTTTGTAGTAACAAACTTCTCTTCATGGATGTTTGGTCTTGATATTATGAATATGCCATACTCTAAAGATATCACCGGTCTTGTAAGATGTTATACTGAAGCAATACCATTTTTCAGATATACTCTTGAAAGTGTGTTATTATATTCGACTGTACTATTTGGGGCTTACAAATTTGCTGAAACTATATATTTTAAACCAATCACTGTAAAGGCTATTAAATAATTGATATTATAATATATTATATCAATTTATTGACTTTATATAGTGTCGATGTGCAGTAACTATATATTATAATGGTTTAGTGTTTTTTACTTCTTAAAATATGTTGATTTATTAGTTAGTAAATAATCAGGTTGTCAAAAAGGGCAATCTGATTATTTACAAATAAGGGAAATGAGAACTTTAAGAATAATATTAATCATACTCCAAATTTTTATCGTCAATTTAATGTTGACTTTTAATGTATTTGCAGCTAAACCAAATTCTGTTAAAGATTTAGCTGTAATGATAGAAGCATATATTGATAGTAACAATAAGAAAGTTATTCTCAATTGGTCACATGACACTAATACTTATAAGTACATAATTTATAAAAAACTTGTTTCAGATTCTACCTTTGGCTCACCTTATATTGAATTGAACAAAAATATAACTACATTTACTGATAGCCTAAGCCCTGGCACTATATATGAATATCAAATTGAAAGAGATGCATGGGATTATTGGGCATACGGATACATAGCTGTTGGATACGACATCCCGCCTGTTCATTATCACGGAACTTGTCTTATCTTATGTGATGATTCGGTTTATGTTTATTTAGAAGATTTGTTGGATTCACTTAAGTTGAATTTATCGGGTGACGGTTGGAAGCCATTCATTGAGAAAGTACCTAGAACTATTGATTTTAACTCTGAAAATGTTCAATTTACCAAATCTTTAATTGTAAAATTTAAAGATACCCATACTGATTTGAAATCTGTCATTTTAATCGGTAGAGTTGCAGTTCCCTATTCCGGTAGTTTTGCTGTGGACGGTCATTCACCAGACCATGACGGGGCATGGCCCACCGATGTTTTTTATTCAGTATTCGAAGGAAGTTGGACAGATAATATCACTAACATAAAATCTGATAATCCAAGAATAATAAATCTTCCCGGTGACGGGAAATATGACCAAACAATACTAAACGCATCATCATTACTTGAAATCGGAAGAATTGACATGTATAATCTTCCGGCATTTCAGGAAAATGAAATTGAACTTTTAAGAAGATATTTGATTAAAAATCATAATTTCCGAAATTCTGAAATCAAGACTTCTGATAGCACGATTGTTAATGATTTCTTTGGATTGGATTATCGAGAAGGATTTGCAGCATCAGGCTGGATGAACTTTGCACCTGTTTCAGGTATTAATATGATCTCAAATTCACACCTAAGGGATGCAGTCAAAAAAAGAAGCTTTCTTTTGGCTTATGGTTGTGGTGCAGGTAGTTTCAATTCTGTAAGTCAAACTGTTTATACTGATGAGCTTGCCTCCACCCCATTCAATGCTGCTTTTTCACTCTTTTTTGGTTCTTATAACGGTGATTGGGATTCGGAAGATAATGTTTTACGTGCTACTCTTGCTGCTGAGCCTTTCGGACTTGGTACTATGTGGTCAGGAAGACCGTTTTGGTTTTTGCATCATTTAGCTATTGGTTATAATTTAGGATACTCAACAAAGTTAAGTCAGAATGCCCTGCCTGATATTTATCCTGCAGCAAGCCCTTATGCCCGTAGATTTAACCATATTGCTTTGCTCGGTGACCCTACTTTAAGACTTCATTATGTAAAACCTGTTGATTTTGTAATAGCAGAAAAATTCAATGATAGCATTATGATAAATTGGTCAGGCAATTTTAACAAAGATAATGTGAATGGTTATTATGTTTATCGCTCAAATTCAATACATGGCAAATATATACTTCTTAATTCTCAAGCAGTAAAGGATACATTTTATATTGATATTTATCCAAATGCCGGAATTAATCATTATATGATAAGAGTGGAAGATATTCAGTACACGGCATCCGGATCCTATAATAATTTATCCACAGGTAAAATTAGTAATTCAATATTTTTCAATACTGTTACTAACAATAACCTAATCAATATTTTCCCAAATCCTATCTCTGATTATTTGAATTTTATTATCAGTTCTGAAGAAATGACTGATTTTATTGTTACAATTATTGATTTAAATGGAAAGCAGATTTTTAATAAAGAATATAAAAATGTTTTAAATAATCAAGTGTATGAAATTCAATTTCTCGATGAAAACGGAATGAGTTTACCATCAAATATTTATTTGATCAATTTTAAAAGTAACAATTTTAATGTTACTCAAAAGGTGATTAAAATCAATTAATTCAAAAAATAATAAAATAAAAATCAATTTGTAACTTTTAATGCTTTATATTGTTTTAGTATTATATAAAAATGTTTTTTTTTTAGGTGTTTTATGCATAAAGTTGGACTACTTATTTTATTCTTAATTCTCAGTTCATCACTTCTAAATGCTCAGAGATTCAATGTTTCAGAAGTGAATTCTGAAAATTATCCATCAGTCAGCGTTAATTTCTCTGCTTTCAACGCTCAAGGACAATATTACACAAATTTATCCAAAACAGATTTTAAGGTTTTTGATAATGGTTTTGAAATTCCACTGGAATTATATGAACTTACTTGTACAAATAATTCACCTGTTAATGCAGTTTTGGTTTTAGACAGAAGTACATCTATGACTGAGAAATATGAGGGTGAAACACTATGGCAATGGGTTCTTGAAGGTGCAACTTCTTTTATAGATAATTTCGCTTTTGGCGACAGCTCAACTATAGCTATAACAGCCTTTTCAGGAGTTTCCATATTAGTCTGTGATTTCACTAATAATAAAAAAGAATTGATAGATTCTCTCTATGCATTGCCAAATCCTTATGGTTCAACTAATTTCAACGGTCCTTTTTTCGATGAAAAGGCTGGTGCTTTAAATTTGTTAAAAACGCGTCCTGCACATCACCGAAGGGCTATTGTGTTCCTTTCAGATGGTGAGCACGAACTAGGTGTCCAATTAAGACGGGAAGAAATACTGAAAAATTTAAATGAATTAAATATTCGCTTCTACGGTATTACATTAATGTACGAGAATAGTCCTGACCTGCCTTATTGGTCGCTCAACACAGCAGGAAAAAGCGTTTTTGTTAATTCTAAATCAGCTTTAAATAACATTTACAAAACTTTTGCCTCTGATTTACAAATGACTGTACAATGTAATTTATCTTGGATTAGTCCCGAAATATGTGATATAAGTGAAACATTTAGAAAAGCTGAAATTTGGTTTTTAGTTCATGATGATCGAGTTACAAGAGAATATACTGCACCTGAAGAAGCGATTGTTTATATTGATAAAAGCGAGGAAATTTACAACTTTGGTGACCCTCCTATTGGACAGACTTCTCAGCGTGATGTAATAATTACTCCAAGGGTAAGGTCCTTGAGAGTACTAAATATTGAGGTCTCCCCCGCCGAATATTTTGAAATTGTTGATTATGGTCAGGGACCCGGAAATGTTCCTGCATATCCTTTTCTCATTCCCGAAGGTATTGCAAGAACAATTAAGATTCGTTATACTCCTCAGAACGAACGGAAATACAGACAAGCTACGCTTATGATAAATGGTGAACCGTGCCCTATTGAAATTCCTTTACATGGTGGTTATCAGCAAATAAATGTTGATACACCAGTTGATGCAGAAATAATCTCCAGATGCGATACTGTTGAAATTTCTTGGAGCGGCGTTCCTGCAAATGTGCAGGTTGACCTTTATTATTCAACTGATGGTGGCAATAGATGGAATGTAATCAGAGAAAAAGCTACTGGTAATAAATATTCTTGGTTTACTAATTTTACTTCAGACAAGATATTAGTAAAAGCCAAAGTTTCAGACCAGTTTGGGTATGACTTTATACGCTCTTATGGTGGAGCAGGTGATGAATTTGTTACTTCTGTAGCAGTTCAGAGCAACGGACTTTATTATATTGCTTCCGGATATTTCAAAGGCTCATTAAATATTGCCGGAAAAAATTTCAATGAATCGGGTCTGGAAGATTTCTTTGTTGCAAAATTTGATTTGGATGGGAATCCTGTCTGGGTTAATGTTGCCGGTGCAAGACAAAGTAATGACAGAGCAAACGGTTTGGCATTAGACCGCAGAGGATTTATATATGTAACAGGCTTTGCTTATAGTGGAATAAGATTCGGAAACATCGCTCCATCTCTTGAAATGCCAGATAAGAAATATATGTTTTTGGCAAAATATAGTCCGACAGGCCAATATCTCAATTCTACTTTTGTAGGTGCATCTACTTTTTTCAATATATTTGAAGCTGAAGGTTCAAGAATTAAAGTAGTGCAGATTTTAGGACAGCAAACAAAGATTGTTGTAATTGGTAAATACAAAGGCACCTTCACAAATCTCCAATTAAATAAAACCCTTCCTGATTCAGACGGAGCTGAACTACCTTTCACAGCTGTTTTTGATGAAAATTTGAATATGATAGACCTGATAGCTGGTGTACCTGATAATAACAATTTCTCTGATTTGATTTCTAATCATATTCCATCAGGAACAATCTATACAGCAGGTAATTTTTCAGGAAATACTAATGTTCAGGGACAACAACTTAGTTCATCTGGATTGTCAGATTTCTGGTTTACAAAATATGCGAGAAATCCAATTAGTCAGGATATTACAGAAGAATTTGAAGTTCTGAGACCTACTGCAGCTTTTTCAACTATGGAATATAATTTTGGTCCAGTTGTCTTCGGTGATGAAACCGAACAACTTGTTGATGGATTAATAACTAATGTTGGAAAATTGCCTTATACTATAACAAGATATACAATAAGAGATGCTCAAAATGCTAATATGGTTGACTTCAGAGTTATTGATGAAATCGTAGGCATGACATTAAATCCCGGAGAGAGTATTGATATAACTTTGTGGTTCAAACCTGGTGGTTTGAACGAAAGAAGAGCTGTTCTTACTCTTTATGGAGATTGTGCTGATAATATTACACTCAGTTTAGTAGGCAATGGAGTATGTGGTGGTACAGCACTTGAAGAATATGATTTTGGCGATGTTAATTTGAATAAGCAAAAGATGGATACACTTATTTGTGTTTTTCAAAATATTAGTGAATCACCTACGATTATATCGCCTCAAATTCGAGGACTTCATATTACAGATTTCCTCAGAATTCTGCCAGACTATGTCAAAGCTAAGGAAGTCAATGGTAGAATTACAGTTGGATCTGGTGAATGTATTGATATAATTGTAATATTTGAACCAAAGTCTTTGGGATTACGAGAAGCTGAATTGAATTTCTTTGTTCAGGCTCCATGCAAAAATTCAATAACAAAATTATATGGTACCGGTATAACTTCCGATGTTGGAATCACATCACATGACTGGGGTCAGCAAAGGATTCGAGGAAATTATACTGCACAAGTTGAAATTATTAACAACAGCAATGTCGCTGAAATGATTGAAAATATTCAATTTGAAAATGGAAATATCGGCAATATTTTTGGATTCACCAGCCCAGGTAATTTCCCTTTATTGATTCCAGCAAATGGTGAAATAAAAATGAACGTCTCTTTCAGACCACAGGAAGAGATTGATTATTCAGAACAAATCTTAGTGTTTTTGGGCTCAAGAGAAGAGCCAATTGTTTCCTACTTAACAGGTACCGGCTTTCTTCCTAAACTTACGACTTCTGTCAGTTGCGGCGAGCAGGTAAATGTAGGTGAAACTGCCCTTGGAAGTATTACTATCAATAATCCGAGCAGTTCATCTGTTCTCACAGTTGAATCAATTACAATTGAAAATGATGATGAATTTGAATTTTTACCCGGTACAGTTACAAGTAATTTGACAATTGATAAGGAAGGCTCATTAACTATCCCTGTAATTTTCAAACCTATATCAGGTGGCGATAATACTGATAACTTCATCATTTTAGCCGATGATTATGACGGTAGTTTTATGGATGAATGGAATACTACAATTGTCCCAATTGTTTGTGATGGTTTAGATGCTGAAATTACTAACCCTCTTGATTTTGGTAATCTTCTGGTATGTACTGAACGTTCTTTACCGATCACTATATTAAACAAGAGCCGTGATACAGACTTAATAATAAGACTCAGCGAAATGGTAATAACCGGAAGTGGTTCAAATGAGTTTGAACTTCCTTCTCTAGGAGACAGAACTTTAAAAGGTGGTGAAAGCTTCACATTTGATGTAAATTTCAAACCTCAAAATAAAGGCAATTTTGATGTTGAACTTATCGTACCAAATTCTATGTCTGCTCCATTTAAAGTACCAATTTCCGGAAAGTCCTTGGGTATAGAATTAGAAAGTGCCGTTAAGGAGATAACAATGACTATTGGTGAGAAATTCAGATATTCACTTATGGCTAAATTGCCTCAAACATATTCAGGATTCATAAATAATATTAAAATCACATTTTCTGCTGACCCAAGTGTACTCGGCATAATGCAAAACTCTATCAGAAAAGGTGCTCAGATTGGCAATGAATTCAGTTGGTCAGATATAGTATCACTTGGAAACGGATACTTTGAAGTTACAGGTAGTGGGGCTTTGAGAGATAATCAAATTCTGGAAATAATGAATTTTGAGATTCAAACTTATCTGAATGATAAACATAGAACACTTTTAGCTGCTGAAATTGATTATGGTTGCACAACCGACCTTTATGAGTTAACAATTTTCAATACAAATGAAGTTTGTTTAAATGATAATCGAATTATCCAAATGTCCGGTCATAAATTTGGAATGACAGTTCCAAAACCTAATCCTGCAGGAGATTCCTTTGAATTTACTTATACTGTGGCATTTGATGTTGAGACTGATATCGCGATAATTAATGCTTATGGTGAAGTAATCAGAACCATATCCAGAGGTGAAGCTAAAGCAGGAGTCTATACATTATCTGTCCCAACAAATGAGATAAATTCAGGTGCTTATATGATTAAAATGGTTTCCGGACCCTTTATTGAAGCACAATCCTTGATGATAGTTAAGTAATTTTATTGCATTTCTTATATGTGGCTTTGTGATATCTATTGATGAATGATTTTTAGAAGGGCGAACTTGAGAGTTCGCCTTTTTTTAATTGCAATATTAATCCGATTAATAATTAAGGCAGATTATATCCAAAGTGAAAAAATTCGTTGAAATTTTCAAATAAATTGAGATAGAATCAAATAAAATTGTAACTTTTTTGTTTAATTTGTTTTATAGAATTAATTAGATATTAACAAAATAATTATTTGGTGAATTATGAAACTTTATACTTTGAAGTCACTAACTGTAAACTTCATTATCTGTCTGATTTTAGTTACATTCTTTTCAAACATTGAAACGAAATCACAGGATTTGTTTGGAATGCTTCCAATTGGTCCAACAAGTTATGTTACAGCTGGCACAGTAAGTCCAACCGGTGATATTTATATTGCAGTTTGGGGAACAGGTGTATTTCGTTCAAATAGTCAGGGAAGCACCTGGACTCCACTTCTGAATGGCTTGACAAATTTCAATTTTACAGGAATTGCAATTATTTCATCAAGCGAAATTTTATTAACTACTCAGGGTGGAGGTGTTTTTAAAACAACTTCACTTACGAATGTAGTTTGGAAAGAAGCAAATAACGGATTGAACAATCTTGATGTTCGTACAGTCAAAAGACTTCCAAATGGCAATATTTTATTAGGCTCTTATGGAAACGGCATATACTTGTCAACCGACAAAGGAGAAACTTGGGTTGAATCAAGCAAGGGACTACTTTATAAAGATGTAACTTCAATAGAAGTTGCTGATAATGGCTGGATAGTAGCCGGAACATACGGAGGCGGTATTTTTCAATCCCGTGATGGTGCCAAAACATGGTCAAGACAAAGTTCTGGCCTGAAAAATCTATTTATAAATGAAATTAAGATTAATGATTTTGATTATTTATACGCAGCTACAAACGGTAGAGGTGTTTATTATTCAGTAAATGATGGTATAGCCTGGGCTGAGCTTGACACATTTATGACCAGGCCATTAAAAATTGACCCCGTTCCTCTTCCTGACTTGAATGCCACTACCATTACTTTTAATGATAGTTTCCACCCTGTATTTGGTAGCAGATATGGTGGAATTTACGCTGATGATCAGTTTGAAGATTATACTTGGGTGCCAACAAATACGAGGGGCAAGGGAGTTAATCTTTTATTAAGAGATAAGGATAGTTTATACGGTTTTTTCCCAAGTATGCCCCCAAGGAAAAGTGCAGGTTCAAACGAAATATGGAGAGAAAGAGCAAAAGAGCAATTTGAACCAATGATACAATTTACAAATGTTATTTCAATGAAAGAAAAGGAATTAGTAGCATACTCGAATAATATCGTAAAAAAATCTACTGATGAAGGTAAAACATGGTCCTTTGTAGCACCAACGATTGCCAGAATTAATAAAATTGCTGTTGACTCTTCAGGATTTTATTATGCTGCAACTGAAAAAGGGTTATTTGCAGCAGACCCTTCATTAAGTTCATGGAATCCTATAAAAAGTCTTGATACGAATGTTTTGGATGTTGAAATCTCACCAAGCGGTACGAAATTTATAGCAACACACTTTTTCCTTGAACGTGAAATGCAGGAACCTATTGATATCAGAAAAGTATGGTACAATCGTAGCGGATCAAATTGGGTTGAAGCTCCATTATTGTTTGATTTGAAAGTTCCCAGACCTCATGAAATTGGTGTTAACTACAATGGAAACATTTATGTTGCTGCCGGTAATGTTATGTTTTATTCGACAAATGATGGTGAAACATGGGCTTCTTCAGGATTGATGCAAACTTTTGTTTCCTCTATTGGATTTTTTAGAGATAATACTGTGATTGTTGGGACTACGGGTGCAGGATTATACAAGTCTGTCACAGTAAATTCTTTTGTCAGGATAAATGAATTTCCGGCGAATTCAATTTCAACAGTTTATATTGACAAGAACAATATAATGTATATTTCCGGCGAGAATGTTCTTATTGATGCAGCTTTTGCGTTTGTTGAAGCAACATATATTTCTAAAGACTTAGGTGAAACCTTTACTAATATAAATAATAGTTTCAACGGAGAAAAGGTGATGTCCTTTACTGTCAATAATGCTGAAGATATGTATATGTCAACTGTCTCAGGGATGATTTACAGAGCTATCAGCAAGAAAAATCTTCGCATACCTATATTGGTTAATCAGGAAGATAAAGCAAAAGATGTAGATACTGGAGCAGAATTCAAATGGACATCATCTCAGAGAGCAGAGCTTTATCAACTTCAAATCTCTTATGAGCAGGATTTTGCATACGTTTGGGAAAGTGTTACTCAAAGAGATACAATGCATTTGCTTCATGGTTCCTTACTTCCAAATACAAAATATTACTGGAGGGTTCGTTCAAAAAATCATGAAGCTGTAAGTGATTGGTCTGAAGTTCGTACATTTTATTCAAAACTTTCGCCACCTGAATTGATATCACCTGACGATAAAGAAATTAATATAGCTGTATATGCACCATTAGTGTGGCATAAAGCTGACGGTGCAACAAATTACAGTATTCAATTATCTAAATCACAAAATTTCAACGATATTGAATTTGAATGGTCTTCGGATGATACTACTACAACCTCTCCCCTTTTAGATGGTAGAACCAAATATTACTGGAGAGTTAAAGCTTTGAATGACATTTCGTCAAGTGACTGGTCAGTTATTTGGTCATTTGAAACAGTTTTTGGACCACCAAGACTTCTTTTACCGGCTCATTTATCTTATGGAATAGAAATAAACCCGGAAATGATATGGGAAAAAGCAACCGAAGTAACTGAATACGATATTCAGATTGCTTCAGATCTTGAATTTAAAACAGTTGTCTTTGAAAAATCAAATGTTATGTCAACCGGCATCATTTCAACAGAACTTAATTATGATACACAATATTATTGGAGAGTACGCTCACGTAATGGTCAGGTAGTAAGTGAATGGTCATTGGTTTATCATTTTAGAACCGGCTATTCGCCTGTGCTTTTAACAAGTCCTGCACATGAGTCAGTCAATGTTGTAATTAACACAATTTTCAATTGGCAACAGCACGAGACTCAAAACAATTACGAATTGGAAGTTTCAAAGACTGAAGATTTCCAAAATAATGTAATATTTGAAGACATTATAAATCAAACTGACTTTACAGCCGGAAATTTAGAATCTTATGAGAATTATTTCTGGAGAGCTAGAGTAATTTCAGATGTAAACTCTGGTATTTGGTCTAATGTTTATAAATTCAAAACAAAAGTAGATAAGATTGGTTTGCGCTTCCCTGCAGATTTATCAGATAATCATCCTGTAGCTGTGAGGTTTATCTGGCTTGCTACAAAGGGTGCACAGACTTATCACTTACAGATAGCTAATGACCAATCATTCAATGATTTGATTTTCTCTCAGGATACAGTCAGTAGTCTATCTCATGAATTTACTCAGTTAGTGCCTGCATCAACTTATTTTTGGAGAGTTAGAGCTGTATCTCCGGAAGGTGTTGGAGATTGGTCAGAAGTATGGCAGTTTACAACAGGCAACAATATCCCAATTCTTGTTGCTCCTGAAAATGGAAAAACAGATGTTATTGTTCCTGTGAAATTTGAATGGAATACAGTAACAGATGCTATTAAATATGAAATAAATATTTCCGAGCAACCTGATTTCACCTCGATGGCTCATTTCAACTCTGATATTAATGCGATTTTCTATATTAGTTCAGAATTACAATATCCTAAGACATATTACTGGAGAATTAGAGCTAATACACCTGAAGGTAATTCTCCATGGTCTCAGACATGGATGTTTGGAACTAAAGACCCTAACAGCGTTAATGAAATCAAAATTTCGGGCTCTATGATTTATCCAAATCCTTCCCGGAATATTGTTCTGATTAATTTTGAAAGGATTTTTGCGGAATTACAGAAAATCGAAATTTCTGATATGACAGGAAAAGTAATAGAAATATCCAATGTAAATTATTCAAATGGATTAATGGAACTTGATTTTAGTAATGTTAATACTGGCGTTTATTTCATAAAAGTAATCTCTGGAAGTAATATCTATTCAGGTGAAGTTGTAATTCAAAAGTAATATCATTCTTCACATAAATTTAAATCCCCTGAATAGGTTTTGATTACTATTCAGGGGATTTTGGTTTTTATACATTTTTTGGATTTAGCAATATCAACCTATATTAAATATTTTTTTCGAAATTTCACGCATTTGAGTTAAATTTTTCAAATTAAGTTTTGAGTAAATATTTTTTCTATGAGTACTTACTGTATAAATACTAATATTCAATTTATTAGCTATTTCTTGAGAATTCAGGTTTTTTCCTACGAGTTCAAATATTTCTTGTTCTCTAGAAGATAAGCACTCTAACATAGATTTATTTATTTCGAGATAATCATTATGAAAGCCATTACTTAATCCATTATTTATATTTTTACTCAATATAATTGAATTATTTTTAGGAATATTCAATAAATAGGAACTATGATTTTTACTTGAGTATTCCACTAAGTCGTCATAAATCATATCAATTATTCTCTGATTGAAATATTTAGAACCATTCAAAATCAACTTAACTGATTTAAAAAGTTCATCTTTTGATACATCCTTAAATTGATAACCGTCTATTCTATATGAAATAGCTTTATATATAATTGATTTCTCACAGTAAATTGATAAAAACATAAATTTTGTATCAGGATATTTACTTTTTATTGCTTTTAATGCATAAAATCCGTCTAAATTAGGCATTATAATATCGCACAAAACTAAATCAAAATAAGAATTTTCCATCATCTCCAAAGCTGATTTAACTGTGGTTGCTGTACTTATATCAAAACTCAAGGGCAAGTCTCTTAAAAGAGCCTTTATACCTAAAGCAGAAAGTTCAAAGTCATCAATTATTAATATTTTATATATTTTATCCATAACTATTAATTCCTTTTTATACAAAAATAACAAAATTTATTGAAATAATACCTAATATATTTTTGTTGTAATACTTAAAATTAATAATAATAATAATAATATCAATTAAATAATAAAAATAAATCATATTAGGTATATATATTTTAAATAATTATTTGTTTATGTGAAATTTATTACTTATTTTTGAATTGTAGTAGCTACCTATTATATCATTTATTAGGTTGTTCATTTCAATTAAATAATTTAAGAGGCTTTCTGTGATGAAAAAAACAATTCAATTATCAATCATTATGGTAATTTTGACCATAATATTAGCATGCGAGAATTCATCAGATCATTCATTGATTAATGATCCCGGTGAAACAAAAGATTACATTGTTACAATTTCTAATAATTCAGAGATACTTCAAAGTGCAAATCAAAGTGAGTCAATATTAGAAGAAATTTTTGAGTTTCATTCCATTGAACCAACGTCAGTATTTTTTGTATATAATACTGTTATTTTAGGATTTGCAGCAGAACTTAATAATGAACAGTTAAATTCTTTACTAAATGACAAAAGAATTTCAAATATTGAGGAAGATTTGGAGTTTTTAATCAATGTAGTAAATAATTTAGAAGAAAATGATAGTGACGAAATGCAAACTCAAAATATTCCATGGGGAATCAATGCAGTAGGTAGTTTTGTCAATTCCGGTTCATCAACAGGAGTTGCCTGGGTTGTTGATACTGGTATAGATTTGACTCACCCTGATTTAAATGTAAGTACTGATTTAAGTCGTACATTTGTTAGATCAGGTGCTGATGCTTTATCACCAAACGATGGTAATAGTCATGGTTCTCATGTAGCAGGAACAATTGCAGCTTTAAACAATAATTTTGGTGTTGTTGGAGTATGTGCAGGCGCTGAACTTGTTGCAATTAAAGTTTTCAACTCAAGAGGTAGCGGAACAGCATCTCAGATTATTGCAGGGCTTGACTATATTGGAAAAAATTTAAAGTCTGATAGAATCAATGTTGTGAATATGAGTCTTGGTGGTTCAGCATCAACAACATTGGATAATGCTGTTGTATCCCTTGCTTCTAAGGGAGCTTATATTGTAATTGCAGCAGGAAATTCTTCAATGAGTGCAACTAATTTCTCCCCGGCAAGAGTGAATGCTGAAAATGTTTTTACAATCTCAGCTTATGATTCAAAAGGGAAATTCGCAACTTTCTCAAATTATGGCAATCCGCCTATAGATTTTGCTGCACCAGGAGTAAGTATATATTCTACTTCAAAATCAGGCAAATATTCAACCAAATCCGGTACATCAATGGCAGCGCCACATGTAGCAGGTATATTACTGGCTAATAATGGAGCAATTAATTGGTCAGGTTATGTTACTTCTGATAAAGACAATAACCCTGATAAGAAAGCAGTAAGATAATTATATATAAAAATTAAATTAATAAAGCCATCCAATATTGATAATTTTGGATGGCTTTAAAATTTTAGTTGAACGAATATTATTTCAGTTTATTTATAGCATCATCAACAGCAGCAAGAACGGGTTTTGCTGAAAGTGCTTCTGAGACGGCTTTAATCATCCAGTCTTTGGGTGTAACCCGACCGATAGTAGTCATTCTCTCAATTTCTGTTCCGAATTGTTTGCCTTTGATTTTCTGTTCTATCTGAAACTCAATCAAATGTCCGATTGGATATGCAGATAAATAAAGCGGATAACTAATCATATGTGAATAAATAGCAAGAATTTCCTGGTCTCTTATTCCAAAAACATCGGCATAATATTTATTCCAAACATCTTTAGCTATTGAAACAACTGCTTCCCGAAGCTGAGAAGGAGTTGCTTTTGGATTAGAATAAAGCCATTTCCAAACATACATATCAACTAAGGCAACACCCATAATTTCATAAGAAGACCAAAAAACATCAAGAGCGTGCAGAAATTCAGCATTTGGGTCAGGATTCTTTATTCCAAGAACATTTAAATCTCTTTGCTGAAAAATAAATGCCATAGCTTCTGTGAATGCAGTATTTGGAACACCAGCAATCATATATTCAGGTACATCATAAAGCGAAAATGTCTGTTCAACGTTATGTCCGAATTCGTGCATTGCGATATTATAACCTTTGTAATCCATTCCTGATTTACCAATTCTAGAACGTAGCCGAGCTTTTTCACCTTTCATTTGAGCACCCCAGGCGTGACCGGCACCACGAGAAGCATCAACCAATATTTTATCTGCAAGATAATTTGAACGCTCACTTGTAAAACCAAGTTTGAATAAAATATTAGGTAAATCCTTTTCAAATGCTTTATTATCAGGATACTTTGCCATTGTAATCTTACTCAAATCTTCATCAGGGATGGCGTTTCTTGATTTAAATCCATCATACCAGATATCAAAAGGTTCAAGATTGCGTCCAAGCCTTTGTTTAATCAAATTTCCAACTTTTTTGGTTTGCTCTGATGAAATCAACTCAATAAATAATTTCTCTACATCTTCAAACGGCATTTCCATATCCTGATTGAATTTGCGGTCAATATATGTTGGATAAAATGGATTAAATGCATCCATTGCTGAGAGCTGTTTAAAATTATCCAGTAAATATTTATATCTTGTATCAGGTTCTCTTGCAGATTCAATTTCAATTTCACCATCTGCAATTTTATTTGATACAGGATTCCATCTAATATCAGGGTTATTTATAACATCTTCTGGAATTTCCTGATTAATGATCCTTTTCATAATGTTGAAAATGATTCTTTGTTTATCAAGACCGCTTTCAGATTTATAGTTAGATTTAAGTTCATCTCTTAAATTCCAATGAGATATAAGTTTCATATCTGCAGGGAAAACGGCTTTTCCTTCCGGGTCAATAATATTTCCCATATAAATGTTGTAATTTGCAATATAATGGTCGCATTGGTTGTTCAACTCAGCAAATTGCATCATCAAATCAGCAGGAACACGTGAAGAGAATATATCTCCAATCCTTGCATAAGCCCACTGTTTTGGTGTCCAATCTTTACTTATAGTATTTTTTTCATCAAGACTGTAATGAGGGAAGTTAAGAAGAATATAAAATGCAATTTTATTTTTGAATAAATCAGTCAGCATATTCGAAGAAGGTTCGTATCCTCCAAACATTAAATCTAAGGGTGAAACTTCTCCTTCATCAATATGCAAAGCAAATTTGAGACTCAAACTAATTTTATTAAAGTGTCCGTTCAGTACTTCAAAATTATTCTGCAACGTCACAAATGCTTTCTCCAAATCTTCTTGCGAATTGATGAAATTCTGGATGCAGAATTCAGCGAATTCACTTTCAGTACCATCTTCGAAGCGCCAAAATTCTGCTGCCTGTCTTACACCCTTTTCAATTCTAATATTGTCAGGTACTTCAAAATTTAATTGGATTTCTTTGATAGTTTTTTCTATTGTCAATTCGGTCACGTACTTCTTATGTCCTTTGGTTTCCAACTGTTCCTCTGCCAACTTCTTTTCCATACCACATGAAATTAATAATAATGCAAATAACAAAAAATAATACTTAGTCATTTTTCTTTTTCCTAAAATTGTAAACAAAATACCTACAAAATTAAGTAATTTTTGAATGACAAAAGAATTATTTTAATTTTTAATTTTTTCTAAAATTTCAAATATTGAACTGAATTCATCAAGAATTGTAATATTGTTCGTGAAATCAACAAGACTTTTTGAAACATATCTGGAACCGATGATTATTTTTATAGTTGGTAAATACTCGTTAAGAGTTAAAAGTTCGGTCTTAATTTGTGAATCATTCACTGGAAATACTATACTCATTGCAATTGCTTTGGCGTTAGTTTTTTTCGCTGCAAATGCAATATCTTCTGCAGGAAGGTCTATTCCAAGATATACAACTTTCCAACCTGAAGATGCAATCAACACCGAAGCTATCAGAGCACCTATTTCGTGCCTCTGCCCTGCCGGTGTACAAACAATGATTGCGGGTGAATTATCGTTTGGAACTTCTGTCTCTCTCATCCTTGATAATACACCTGTTATTATTGATGATGCAAAATGCTCCTGAGATATTCTGAAACTTCCTTCTTTCCATCTTATGCCTATTTGTTCTACAAGTGGTATTAAGATATTCTGAAGAAATGCAGGTTTGCTAAACTCAATCATAGCATCATCAAGAAGACCCCTGAAACCTGAATGGTCAAAATTTTTGATACATTCCATTGCTTTTGAGAAATCAAAGCCCGTACTATTTGAGACTCCAATAGAAGAATTAATTGACTGGTTAAGCAATTTCATCAGTTCATCTTTAGATAAACTGAATATGTTACCTATCTTAAATCCCGATTGAGTAGCCATCGCAAGAAGCGATAGCTTTTCGATTTCTTCATCTGAATAAAGCCGACGCTTTGTTTCAGTTCTTTCAGGATTCAAAAAACTATAGCGTTGCTCCCAAGCCCTGATTGTATTCTTAGTGAGGCCTGTTTTTTTGGAAGCTATATCAATATTATATTTTATGTTATCTTTCATAATACAAAAATACAAATTTTATACAATATCTCAACATAAAAAATTAACTGTATAAAAATTTTATATAAAATTTATATTATTTATACAATAATATTTCAATTTAATTGTTTTATACTTTGTAACAGTAAGCAAAATATTAAAATATTAATATTAATTGCTATTTTAAATATTATACGAATATTATACATTTTACTTAATTAATTATACAAGGTGATTTATGAGTTTATTTAAATTTCTATTTTTCGGTATGTTCGCAATAACGATGTTGAACACAAAAAGCTTTTCGCAAGAAAATGCACGAGTACAAATTATACACAATGTTGCTGATGCAGCAGCCGCTAACGTTGATGTTTGGTTAAATGAAACCAAACTATTAGAAAATTTTGCATTCAGGACAGCTACACCTTTTATTGATGCACCCGCTGGAGTTGAATTTACTGTTTCCATACAAGCACCCGGCAGTACAAGTCCTGAAAACCCTATATGGTCAGAGAAATACACCTTAGCTGAAGGAGAAACATATATTCTTGTTGCTAATGGTATTGTAAGAGCTTCAGGTTACGAACCTTCAAAACCCTTTGACATTTATGTTTACAATATGGGAAGAGAAGAAGCAAGTACTTCAAGCAATACAGATATACTTGTACACCATGGTTCAACTGATACCCCAACTATTCAAGTAGTTGAAGCTGGTGTTGGTTATGGTAGAATCATTGATAACATTTCTTATGGAGAATTTGAAGGCTATTTTGAATTACCTACTTCAGACAGATACCGTTTAAATCTTTTTGAAGCGGTGAACGGAACTTTTGCAACATATGAAGTTCCTTTGTCTTCCTTGGGTTTAAATGGAGATGCGATAACAGTCGTCGCATCCGGATTTTTTAATCCTGAAAATAATAGTAATGGTGAAGAGCTTAGTTTATGGGTTGCCCTACCAACAGGCGGTGAGCTTATAGAATTACCATTGGTTCCACAGCAAAATGAATTTGCTAAATTACAAATCATACATAATTCCGCAGATGCCGCCGCTGCCAAAGTTGATGTTTGGATAGAAGACATCAGGATAGAAGACTTTGCTTTCCGTACGGCTATTCCATTTGTTGAAGTTACTGCAGGTTTAGCTACCATTGCTATACAACCTACCGGTAGTACAAGCCCTGAAAACCCTATCAAGTCGAAGGAAATTCTATTAGAAGATGGTGAATCTTATGTAATCGTTCTTAATGGTATTGTAAGCCCTGATGGATATAACCCACAAGAAGAGTTTGATATAGATGTATATTCAATGGGCCGCGATGTTGCAATTAGTGAAAATAATACTGACGTTCTCGTTTTCCATGGAGCGTCTGATGCACCAACTGTAGATGTAGTAGAAGTGGGTGCCGGAGCAGGAACAATCGTAGATGATTTGTCATACGGTGAATTCTCAGATTATTTAGAATTACCCACTGCAGATTATGTAATAGAAGTCAGAGATGAGACAGGCGAAGTAACTGTTGCAGCATATTCAGCTCCCCTTAAGACTTTAAATGCAGACGGCGCTGCTATGACAGTATTTGCAAGTGGATTTTTAAATCCTGCGAATAACTCTAATGGTCCTGCTTTTGGTTTATTTGCAGCTCTTGCTGATGGTACTGTAATTGAATTACCGCTAGCCAACGAAGAACCAACTGCTTATGTACAAATTATTCACAATGTAGCGGATGCAGCAGCAGCAAAAGTAGATATATATGTTGATGGTCAGCTTGCATTGGATGATTTTGAATTCCGCCAGGCAACTGAATATTTACCATTTGTTGCAGGTGTTGATTTTACAGTTGCTATTCAGCCGGCAAACAGTACAAGTGCTGAAAACCCATTGGCTGAATTTACTTATAATCTCGAAGCTGATGGTATTTATACAATCATTGCAACAGGAATTGTAAGTGGCGAAGGTTACGAACCTTCTCCCACATTTAATTTAGCTGTTTTTGCAGGCTCAAGAATTGTTGCAGACGACCCATTGAATATTGATGTATTGGTTTACCACGGGTCAACAGACGCTCCGACTGTAGATGTTGTTGAAACTTTAGTAGGTGCAGGAACAGTAATTAATGACCTTTCTTACGGTGAATTCTCAGAATACTTAGAATTACCAAACGCAGATTATGTATTAGAAATCAGAGATGAGACAGGCGAAGTAACTGTTGCAGCCTATGCCGCCCCACTCAAAACTTTGAATGCTCAGGGTGCTGCAATTACAGTATTTGCGAGTGGATTTCTAAATCCTGCGAATAACTCTGATGGTCCTGCTTTTGGTTTATTTGCAGCTCTTGCTGATGGTACTGTAATTGAATTACCGCTAGCCAACGAAGAACCAACTGCTTATGTACAAATTATTCACAATGTAGCGGATGCAGCAGCAGCAAAAGTAGATATATATGTTGATGGTCAGCTTGCATTGGATGATTTTGAATTCCGCCAGGCAACTGAATATTTACCATTTGTCGCCGGAGTTGATTTTACAGTTGCTATTCAGCCTGCAAACAGTACAAGTGCAGAAAATCCTTTGGCTGAATTTACTTATAATCTCGAAGCTGATGGTATTTATACAATCATTGCAACAGGTATTATAAGTGGCGAAGGTTACGAACCTTCTCCTTCATTTAATTTAGCTGTTTTTGCAGGTTCAAGAATTGTTGCAGCCGACCCATTGAATATTGATGTATTGGTTTACCACGGGTCAACAGACGCTCCGACTGTAGATGTCGTGGAAACATTAGTAGGTGCGGGTACAATTATTAATGACCTTTCTTACGGTGAATTCTCAGATTATTTAGAATTGCCAAATGCAGATTATGTATTAGAAATCAGAGATGAGACAGGCGAAGTAACTGTTGCATCATATGCCGCCCCACTCAAAACTTTGAATGCTCAGGGTGCTGCAATTACAGTATTTGCGAGTGGATTTCTAAATCCTGCGAATAACTCTGATGGTCCTGCTTTTGGTTTATTTGCAGCTCTTGCTGATGGTACTGTAATTGAGCTTCCTTCAATACCAACATCAGTAAATAATGAAGCAAAATTTACGAATGCGTCAGTATTCCCTAATCCTGCTAATGATTTAGCTAATATTAATATCAGTCTAAATGTAAGTGCTGAAGTAGTTGTTGATATTGTGGATGTATTCGGTAAGACTATCAGAACAAACAATATAGGCTATAAAAACAGCGGAGAGCAAGTAATATCCCTTGACCTGAGTAATTTATCAAACGGTGTCTATATGCTCAGAATAAAAGCTGGTAATTCATTTGAAAATATAAAAGTTAACGTAATTAAATAATTGAATATTAAGAATATGAATCTTCCGGTATTACTTTTAGGTTGAGATTAATATATGTTTGAATAAAAATACCGGAATAATTATTAAACATTCCAATTCACCGGCGACTTTGAACAGTCGCGGCATAACAGGGGAGCCACAAACTCCTCTGTTTTTTTAAAATAACTCCTGAGATTCATTTGCTTTGTATTTATTTTTGAAATAATCTGGTGGTAATTCAGTTAAGCTCATACTTTCAGACGAATAAGACTCCAAAAATTTTTTTAATATTGTGCTATTAGATGTAACATTCAACCATAAATCTACATGATTTATATTCAGAATAACCGGCATTCTATGATGAATTGTTGACATTAATGAATTTGGTTCAGTAGTGATTATAGTTGCAGATTTTATAATATTTGAATTTTCGTCTTTCCATTCATCCCAAATTCCTGCAAAGAAAAAAAAGCTCTGATTTATAACGTCAATTTTAAAAGGAATTTTTTGTTTAATTCTGTCTGTTTTTTGCCATTCATAAAAGTGAGAAGCCGGAATCAGGCATCTTCTATTTTGGAATGAACTTCTGAATGATGGCTTTTCATCTATAGTTTCAGCTCTTGCATTGAACATTTTGCTTCCAATCGATTTGTCTTTTGCCCATTTTGGAATAAAACCCCAGTTTGCACTTTCAAGAAGTAAATCGCTATTGTCATTAGTGATGATAGAAATATTTTGCATAGGCGAAATATTATCCGAAGCTAAAACATCAGAATTTACAATAATTCCGGGTTTTAGCTTCTCTATGTCTTTGGTTGTAGCTTTTAGAGCAAATCTTCCACACATAATTTAAAATCGAAAAATATTTATGAAATTGTAACCAAATTTAATTAAATTTGTCTATATAAAAAAATAATTTTGAGAAATTCTATGAAATACTTAATTATAATACTCAGTTTTGTAATTTTTGCAAATGTTTTTGCAGATGAAGTTCTTCCTCCAGACCTTAAGAAAGGACGTAGATCATCAGTATTTGCAAATAAAGTAATGGTGCGGCTCAAGGCAGGTTATGATATTTTTAGAAAAGATGATATTCTGATAAAAAATAATACTAAAAGAGTAAATTTTCTTTTGCACCCTTCATCAAGTATAACTTATAATAATAAAATGCTTGAAAAGCTTTCACCAGACTTGCAAACAATAAAAGCTTACAAAGCAGAAGAAAAAATTCTCAGAACATTCATAGTCTATTATGACGGTGAAACCAACCCAGAAGATTATTGCAAACAATTGATGTTATCAAATCCAGCAGTTGAAATTGCAGAACCATATTACGTACCCGAATTTTTGTCTTATTTACCTGATGATACACATATACCAAATCAGGATGCGAATCTCAGGCTGATTAAAGCATACGAAGCTTGGGCAATTGAAAAAGGAAGTCCTGACATTATTATTGGTATAAGTGACAGTGGCACAAACCAAGATCACGAAGATATATCAGGAAATATAGGTATAAACGAAAGTGAAATTCCTGATGATGGCATAGATAATGACGGCAATGGTTATATTGATGATTATGCCGGCTATGATTTCGCATGGCAGACTACAGGTTCAGCATACCCGGGAGATACTTTCAACAATTCTGATACGCATGGACAGCAAGTAGCAGGTATAGCAGGGGCAACAACTGATAATGGAATCGGGATCGCAGGCATTGCTTTTAATTCAAGAATATTTCCACTAAAAATAATTGAAGGGAATACTTTAAAATATGCTTACGAATCAATAATTTATGCAGCTGTACGAGGATTCAAGGTGATAAATTGCAGTTGGGGTGTTGTCAAACCTTTTTCAGATATAGATCAATCAATCATAGATTTTGCAGTAAGCCGTGATGTCTCAATAGTTGCCGCTGCTGGCAATACATCAACTAGAGCAAACAAATATGATTTATTCTACCCATCAGGTTATTATGGCGTTTTAGGTGTTGGCGAAGTTAATTCAAATGACAGACTTGTAGGCTCGAGTTCAATTTCAGCAGGTTCGAGAATCCTGGCACCGGGAGATGGTAATTTTACAACAACTAATTTCGGATATTCAGTTTGTGATGGCGGTACATCTTTTGCTGCTCCTGTAGTAGCAGGTGCAGTAGCTTTGGCTCGCTCGAAATATCCACAGTTAAATGCTTTGCAAGCTTTGGAATTTGTACGCCAATCAGTTGACAAGCATGATAATTTTAGTAATAACGATAAACTTCTTATTCCAGGCAGATTAAATCTCGAAAAAGCTGTAAGCAATGACCCATTCTCAATACCTGCAATACTTCCCCACGCAATTTCTTATTTTGATTCAGAAGGCTTAGAAACTGACAGATTTAAAGCAGGTGATGATATAAGTATAGTTATTAATGCAAAAAATATCCTTGGTAATACCTCAAATTTGAGATTTACTCTGCAAATCGCTTATGACCCCGCATCAAGCATTGTAATTATTGATAGTGTTCAGAATATTGAAGCTATATCTTCAGGTCAGGATATAATATTAGATAAATTCAAACTTCGAATCTCCCAGAATTATTCTGGTTATACAATATTAAGAGTAAATATTACAAGCAATAGCGGCTATAGTGACTTTTTCAAGTTCAACTTTGTACCGGCAAAAGATATCAGCACATTTGCTAACGATGAAATAAAATTTTCTATGAGTGATATCGGTGAATTTGGATATAGTACAAATACTGCAACTGTATCAGGCATTGGATTTGCTTACAGGAATCTAGGAAACCAAATATATCGTAACTCATCGGTGATGCTTTCAGCTTCTCCAAATAAGGTCGTCTATAATGCCAATATCGGCAAGATTTACAACTTTACGGCGATTAAAGGGTTTGTTCCACCAGACAGATATAATGCTGTTTATGAAGATGCTAACGGCGGAAGTAATAGAATAGGAGTCGAAGTGGATCATAAAATCGAATTTCTTACCAGTAATTCAAAAGCTGCTCGTATGGAATTTTCATTGAAGAATAAATCCGGCAATATCATTGAAGATGCCTCCTTCGGGCTTTATATAGACTGGGATATTGGTAGTAATCCCGAAAATAATCGAACTAAATTGCTATTAAATGCAATTCCTGAAGAATTTTCAGCTAATTCTGTAGCAGCTCAGGCAGTTTATGTTGATGATAATTTCCCTTATTTTGGTTCTGCTGCATATAGTGACTTTCCGAATGTTGAAGCCCAATCTGCCGGACTCGATAACTCGATGATAAGTAGTTTCGATAGACCTCAGAGGTATCAGGCTCTTAACAGCGGTAAAAGCATTCAATCTAAGATAGTTTCTGATATGGGTGGATTAACAGGAATCAAATTTCCAGGGGCGTGGGAGCCAGGTGAAACACGGAATTGTGTAATTTGCATCGGAGCAGGAGATAATGAAGATGAATTAAGCAGTGAGCTTAAAAAGTGCCTTACAGGAGTTACATCTGTTAATAAAAATTCGATCGTAAAATCTAATGATGTAATTATTTTTCCAAATCCGGCTCGTGAAGTTCTTTATTTTGAGACAAGCGAACATTTATACAGTGTTGAATATTCATTGATCGATATCTTAGGCAGACAAGTAATTCTACCTGAAAATATAAGAGAATTTTTTCCCGGTGAACGTATTGGGTTAGACTTGAGCAACATAAATTCAGGCATTTATATTCTTAAAATTCTATCTAATAATTCGATTATTCATAAACAAATTCAAATTTTGAAATAATTATTTAGTTTATCAGATTCAATTGGTTTTTCGTAAAATTAAATATCAGTTATATTTTTCATTCTTCTCTTTTTTTAAATAAACGATAATATCAAATAAAAGATTAATATTGCAGGAAAAACAAAAAGAACGCTATCGAAGCGGTCTAATATACCTCCGTGACCGGGAAGTATACTCGAACTGTCCTTAAGTCCTGCGTCACGTTTCAGAAGAGATTCAGCAAGGTCGCCTGCTTGTCCGATTGTACCGGAAATCCCTCCGGTTACTAAAGCAACCCATATTGGCATATCATCAAAGAAGAAAAATGCAAGTATCACAAAAGAAACAATTGCACCGGCAAGACCTGCATAAGCACCTTCTTTGGATTTTTTGGGTGATACAGAAGGTAAAAGTTTGTTTTTACCAAATTTAGTACCAATGAAGTAAGCCGCTGAATCGCAAACCCAAATTGATATAAAAACAAATAATACCAGCCAGCCCCAAGTAATTGATTCAGCAAAATTCATAGTGAAAAATACTGACTCCTGATTAAATATATCTCTCCAGTAAAGAAGTAGAAGATTGAATTCGCGGAGCAGTACAATAGAACTGAATCCAAATCCAACATATATTACTCCGGCGAATGTTCCTGAAATTGAAACTATGGAATATTCAGGACCTGCTTTCAGATTGAAGGAGAATGCTGCAATTATCAAAAAAAGAAATAAAATTAGTAATGAAACCAAAATTATTTCAGGCTTTTTATTGAAAATGAGTGCACTTGAGATGAGTATGGAAAATAATATTAATACATATCCTTTATAATTTGGATTCTTTGAACGGATGAATGATGCAAATTCTGACGCACCCAGCCATACTAAAACCAAAACAAATATTTTAAAAAATATGCCACCCCAAAGAATTAATCCAACAGCAAGTGGAATTCCCACTACTGCAACCAATATTCTTTTTGATAATTCGCTCAATGTTTTTTCCAATTTTTAATTATTGATAACGTTAAGTAATGCAAAATAAGAAATAATTTGATAACTAAAAAATGATTAATGATAAAATGATAAAAATATTTTGTGATTTTGACGGAACTATCACAAATAAAGACTTAGGTGATGAGATTTTTAAGGTATTCGGTGAGTTTGAACCTTATCATACGCAACTTGTTAGCGGTGTTATTAATATCAAAGAGTATTGGCACAGAATAGTACCTACTCTGAATGGCAACTTTCCGGATGATATTAAGAAACTAGCCTTAGAATCAGACGTTGACCCTTATTTTGAAAAATTTTTAAACCTATGTTCAAAATACAAATATGATGCAAAAATTGTAAGCGATGGCTTTTCAATCTATATAGAGCCATTACTTGAGAAATATTCTTTAGCTAGTAATGATATATATTGTAACAAAATTAATTTTTTAGAAAAGCCTAAGCCTGAATTTTATGGTGCGAGCGAATCTTGCAACTGTCTCTCAGCATCGTGCAAAAGAAATGTAGTACTTACTAATTCAAAAGATGAAGAAATCACTGTATTTATTGGTGACGGATACTCTGATTTTTGTGTAGCTGAACATTGTGACATAATTTTTGCGAAGAAAAATTTAGCTGCATATTGTACAAAAAATAGAATCCCATTCTATAATTATAAGACTTTTTTTGACATCATTTCAATTTTCGAAAAAATGCACAAAGGAAAAATCACCTTTAGAAAGCGCCGTCAAGCTGAACTGAAAAGAAAAGTCGCATTTGAAACCGAATAAATAATTACAAAATATCGGTATATTAATTCAATAGCTGGAATATAAATAACTATTTTTCGACATTTATTGTTTCAAGCAAATCAATTACAATATTTCTTGAGAGATCAGCCTCTACCCTACCTATTAAAGAATCCTGAGGTGCGATAATTAAAAAAGATGCTTGATTTGTTTTAGCAAAATTCAATCCACCTGTGCTTATTTTAGTATCAAAATGTTGATTAAATAAAATATCATCATCATAATATTTCTTTAAACGAGCTTTATCCTTCTCTTCATAAGCCATCATAGCACAAATAACGAAGTTCGAATCGAGTAATTCCATATTAGTTGACAAAAGCCATTCATTCATACTAATATTCTGAAAATATGCGTGTGTAAGAATTACAAGTATATACTTTCCACTTTCATTGGCAATTAATTGTGCTTTATCAATATATGGTAAATTAAAATATGGAAAATCAACTGATTTTGCCGCGAAACTCAAAAAATTTGACGCTGTCCATGAGTTATCCAAAAAAGAAACACCACGTCCGTATTTATCAAGCAAGATTGAATAATTTCCATTTGTAACCTGATAACGATTCTCGGCAAGAAGTTTCTCTTCATCATTTTGAAGGTTAAGAATTGCTGGATTAAATTCGGTTTCGATAAAAGAAACGATTGAATCATTGGAAAATAGTGACTTTCCGGCTAATTTATTAACGCCGGAGTATTTATTTGAGACATACAAAAATATTGGCTTTTGATTATTCTCTGCATTCTTAGTAGCTTCTTCAATGGTAACCCAATTTATTTTCCCTGAAGTCGGAAAAAAATACATTACAAATGCAGGTACGAATGCCAAAATAAACACTACAGCTAAATATTTCGAATATTGATTTGAATTTTGTTTCATTTTTAATTAATCTGAACTTGTATCAATTAATAATTTATTTACATTCCAAAAAACAAGAGAACCAAAAAGAGTCAAGGCAGCAAGACCCCATAATATAAATTCAAATGGAAATGAACCACTACTTCCAATAACCTGAGCTGCATCACTGAAACCTGATGGAAAGAAAAAATCCACAAACATGCTACCAACGATGTTATTTTCAAAAAATCCTGCTAAAATTCCTTTGACCACAACATTATCCAAAAACATCCATATTGCAAGTAGAAAAATATTCAAAAAACCTCCTACAAGGCATGAAATCCAAGCCGCAACCGTAATATAAAGCAATGTGTTCAACATTTGAAAAAATATAACACTGATTATTGCTGAAAAGCTGTAATCAAAACTGATTTCAGAGAAAATATCAAACACAGCGAGTGGTAAAGCTCCAAGCAAAATCATTATGAATAATACTGAAATTGTCGCAGATAATAATTTTGATAGCAAAAAATCCTGTCTTGTTACTGCAGCAGTTAGAACTGAACGAGCCCAATGATTTTTTACGTCATTGGAAATTATACCTGATGCAAAAAAGAATACTGAAAATGGAACTAAAATCTTGAAAACTCCAAAAAGCATCTCAGAAAAATCAAGTTTCATCGCCGGAAATGAATCGGCAATATCGAGCCATATTGGAATTAATGTGATTATGCAGGCAATCAGTGTCAAAGCAGAAACTGTTACAATCTTTCCCAGGGTCCAGGTACGCTTTAATTCAATTGAAATTAAGGTCTTGAGAATCATAAGAACCTCCTTTCAGTTTCATATTTTCTAAATGCTTCTTCCATAAACCCGCTCTCAGTTTTAGAAGTATTA
Source organism: Ignavibacteriota bacterium (assembly GCA_019637995.1). Taxonomy (NCBI): domain Bacteria; kingdom Pseudomonadati; phylum Ignavibacteriota; species Ignavibacteriota bacterium. The sequence continues at coordinate 793,344 of JAHBUQ010000001.1, read as the reverse complement.
ATATCTGAAATAATTTGGCCTGACTGTATAAACAGAACTCTGTCACAAATTTTTTCTACTTCGGTCAGGTGATGAGAGCTAAAGATTATAGTAGCACCTGTTTTCTTATAATTCATAATAAAATCACGTAACTCAAACACAGACGGAGGGTCGAGTGCCGCTGTCGGCTCATCGAAAATTAATAACTTCGGATTGACAACAAAAGCAGCTACAAGCTCAGCTTTTTGTCGCATACCTTTAGAAAGAGCCGATAAATTTTTGTCAGCGGATGATTGCAGATTAAAATATCTTAGCAGTTCCATAATCTTATCGTCGAAATTGAAAAGCTCTCGAATTTCGCAATGAAATTTTAAGTAGCTGAATAAAGTCATATATTTGCTGCGGAATTGCAAATCAGATTGATAACCTATCAAATTCCTGACACTAAGTTCAGTAGTTGGTTTTCCAAGGAAAGATACTGTGCCGCTGTCGGGCTTGTCAAATCCCATTATTATGCGAATGAGAGTAGTCTTGCCTGCACCATTTGGACCAATAAGTCCTGTTATTTCACTGTTTGATAACTCAAAACATACATTGTCAAGTGCTTTGGTTTCTCCTTTCGTGCCCTTGGAGTAAATCTTTGTGAGATTGTTAACACTTAAAATTGTTTCTTTCATAAAATTTATATATAAAAATTTGGACGTCTGTCTGTAAAAATATCGTTATATTCGTTGAATGATTTATCCCTTGTCATTTCGGGAAATATTTCTGCTGTAATCACTTCTTCGCTGTCAAATCCGGCTTTAGAAATGGTGCTGCCGTCAAAACCGTGTATAACAGAACCACCGTTAAATTCAAGTTCGTTACCATTTCGGTTTTCGATTCCTGTTCGGTTAGCGACAGCAAGATAAACTTTATTTTCAAGTGCCCTAGATGGTGTTGAAATATGCCATACTTTAGTAACTAAATTTGAAGGACATAAAATCAAATCAGCTCCCTTTAGAGCAAGTGTTCTTGATGCCTCCGGGAATCTCCAGTCATAGCAAATCATTGGACCGATGTTAATTTCGGAATCAGGATAATTAACAACAAAAAATCCTTTTTCACTCTCATCAAAAACAAATCTTTCTCTAAAAAAGAGATGTACTTTATGATAAGTTGTTGAATAATCTGAATTTGGAAATAACAAACAACAAGAATTATGTAACCTGTCAGACGACTTTTCTGCAAAGCCTGTACAAATTATTTTGTTCAATTTAGTTGAAATTTCCTGCAATTTGCCTGTATATCCTTTCAGATATTCCTCCGACAAGTCCATAGCTTCATCTCTGCCGGAAAAGTCATACCCTGAGAATGCAAGTTCCGGAAATAGCAGAATATCACTCTCAATAGATTCTGAGTAAGAAGCAATCTTATGGAAATTTCCTTCCAAATCTCCAAACTCTGGTTTAAATTGAATTACAGATATTTTCATAGATAAATCAAAATTGTATCATAATAGTAAACAAAAATCATCAAAAAAAATGAATATACAAAATTATTATTTTAAATGTCACGACTACAATTTATTTATTTAATATAAGTCATAGTTTTATGTAAATTCATCAATGCGAGTTGAGATTTGGGACCTCGTTACAAACTTAGAAAAATATTGTTAACGGTAGGATTTTATTTGCTGTCATTTGTAATTCTATCCTTTAATTCATATTCAGCAAGCCAATGTGATTCCCTGAAAGCATGTATCGGCAATGCCCTCACATTATCAGTCACTTCCGGAAACGCAGCAGAGTATGTAGATGTTAATTCATCTGTTTCCTTATTTTCCTATACAAATGAATTAACCGTTGAATTTTGGTTCAAACCTGAGCGCCAATCAGGAAAAACACAGTTTGTGGCAGGTATTTGGGGACCTGCCGAAGATGCTAATGATGTCTGGGCAATATATATATCACCTGATGATAACCTTATTTTTGAACTCAATCATCCAAATTTCAGTTTTAAAAGTAGTGATAATACAATAGTCGGCACTCCAATTTCTGCATTTTATTCGAATTGGGTACACGGTGCTTTTGTTTTCAATGGAAGCAATAACACTGCAACTATATATATAAATGGTTCAACAGCAGCTACTGCATCAAATACAAATTTTCCTCTTAGTGTACTTAAAAAGCCTGAAAGAGCTGATTTGTCACTTCAAATAGGCTCGACTAATGCTCTTTGGAACGAGCCGAATAATAACCGTACTTTTTTAGGACAAATAGATGAATTCAGAATCTGGCATCGTGTACGTACAGCTGCAGAAATATATTGTGGTAAAGATATGTCGCTTGAAGGAAATGAATCCGGACTTATCTTATACCATAGATATAATCAAAACCCAACAATATTTAATCTCTGCGATGCAACTGATTTTGGTAATAATGGTATTGCAAGAAGCAATGCAGCTTGTCGACAGTCGAACAGGTCATTCAAAAGAACTGTATTAATCGAACCTGATATTAGCGTATTGAGGGATACTTTAAAATGTGAAAACACTAAAGAATGGAAGTTCAAAGTCAGAGATACCTCTTCATGTTCAAAAACATTATTTGTACGGGTCATCGGAGATGGTAATCAATTTTTTAAAGTTACGCCTAACCGCTTTAACAATACGAACCAAAATCAGGAATATGAATTTACAGTGAGCTTTGATGGAGAATTAATTGGCAATATAGCTCCAACTCTTCAGATTTATTCACTCAATCGTTGTCGAGATTTAATTAATATTCCTGTTCGTCTGACAAGAGGATCTGAGCTATCATACAGCAAAGATTCTCTGGGATTTGATATGCTGAAAGCGATGTGCCGCGAAACTCCTTTTATTGACTCAGTTATTACAATTTGTAATACAACAACTAACAAAACATTAAGAATCAATTCATTAATATCATCAATCCCGGAAATATTTCAAGTAATCTCCCCTTCTGTTCCTTTTGATATTCAACCAGGTGATTGCCGTGATGTTACTATCAGGTTCAGGTCAAAAGATACAACTGAATTATACAAAGGTAAACTAACAATTTTATCGAATGATGAATGTAATTCTATAGTAGAGATAGACTTAGTTGGAAAAGTACAGGAAGTTATTGGAATTTATCAAACAAATGGGATTGACAGACTTCCTCCCTTGGATTTTGGAACAGTTTGCGTTAATTTCGCCTCAGATGCCATTCAGTATATGTGGGCTAATTTGTTGATTGGTGAAAAAATTACTGTCGATACCATAATATTTCCTGATGGTTTTACGGGAGTTCCATTCAGATATCCTGTAACTTTAGACCCTGAAACAGGTTATCTTCCGGATTTTTTCAGGTTTTATCCCACTCGAAAAGGTATTTATAATGATTCAATAATATTTGTAGTTCGCTCTGGGGGATGCACTATTCATAAAGCTATTTATGTAAGAGGAGTTGGCTATGAAGCTGAGCTCGAATTTATACTTCCGGAGATTGACTTTGGCTCTATACCTGTAGGGCAATCACGTACAGTTGATGTGGAAGTAAGAAATAAGAGTAGTGACCCGATAAGGGTTTCATTCTATGTAAAAGAAGGAAGCGGATTTTTCCTTACAGGATCACGTACGATAAATATTCCACCAAACGGAGTAGGCAAAGTTCCACTGACATTTAATCCATCGCAGGCAAAAGAATATTTTGATGAAGTATGCTTCTTTGAGACTCGTTGCTATAATTCCGGCTGTATTCCTGTAAAAGGAAACGCATATATTGAAAGATTCAGTTACGAACCTGATGTATTAAGAATTAACGACGTAATTGGTTGTCAAACAGGTAGAGGCACAATTAAATTTAAAAACGAGAGCTCAGGCATTTTGAATATGAATGAATTTTTCTTCGCTGATACTTCAGGGAGATTTAAACTTATTAATCCTTCAACTTTACCAACAGCAATGACTTTAAATCCTGATCAGACATTTGATTTTGAAGTAGAATACAGCCCTAATGATGTAACCCGCGACAGAGTTGACAGAGCATTTATCTACTTTAAAACTTCTGACGGAATTGAATGGAACCTAAAGATAATCGGGACCTCGCAGTCTCCAAAAATATTTGTTACTCAAGAGTCAGCTTTTGGTCAGCTTGAAGTTGGTGATACTCGTCGCAGAGTAATTATGATTGAAAATATCTCATTATTTGATATTAAGATTGACAGCATTATTTCCGGACAGGATTTTAATATTATTTACCCTCAGAATTTTACCGGAGCTATAATTAATCCACGCGATACAATTCGGGTAACAATTGAATTTGCTCCTACTCAGGACAAATTTTACAATGAAAAAATCAGAGTTTACTCATCATCACCATGCCCTGTTCAGTTCAGCGGAGATATGTCAGGACGAGGATTAATTGTTCCGCTCGATATACCTGTTTCAGTACTTAGTTTTGGTTATATCAAGCCTTGCGGATGCTCTGAACGTCGAATTCAATTGATAAATGAATCGGCTAAATTCGATATGATAATAGACAGTATTTATATTGATGGTGCCAATATTGTAAATGCTTATCCTGAGCTATACACATGGAATTCTGATATTATGACTAAAAGTGCAGTCAATTTGCCCTACAGCATACCGCCCTCAACAAGAGACACATTAAGAATCAATTATTGCCCGGGTGGTGTTTTCGACCGTGACAGTATAAATCATGAAGCAAGAATTTGGATAAAAGCTCATGGTAATGGTTGGGACAGATTATATAACGTATATCTTGCCGGTAAGATGGAACTTCTATTTGAATCAGACAATCATTATCTTGACTTTCCACCAACAAGAGTTGATACTTTTGCTTCTCCACGTTTTACAAAAATTAAAATTCCACCTATAGAGTTTAATCAAAATCAGGAAACAGTTGTAATTGATTCAATCACATTTATGCCAAATGAAAGAGTATTTTCGGCTTCAATAAATGGATTTACTGATTTTCCTGTGGAATTGCAAAGAGAAGATTCTTTAGTAATTCAGATTGATTTCAAACCTCGGGCTGTAAGAGAATATAGGGCAAAAATGGTAATTCACTACAGTAAACCATGTAACTCTGCTGATACTACCATTTTGGTTTACGGCTCAGGATATGCACCGGCATTCGGTCTTTCTTTCAATTTCGACAATCTGAGAATTGAGCCAGATACACTACGTTTTATTTCCTGCGACACACTTTATGTACCGGTTTATTCATCTCGTAAATTTCCTGCTGATGTTGTTGATATTAAACTTCGTTTAGGATATGACACTACCAAACTTAATTTTGCTGGCTACGAATCGCCATATCTAAGAGATACCTGCAAACCACACATTCCTTCTATCAGTCATCAGCTGTCGCAATATGGCGGAAGTGAATTTTTACTCAAAAATTTCTGTTCAGTTGATTCAATCAGACCAATAATGTATGCTAAATATACATCTAAGTTTGGTTTACGTGATACTTTCAATATTTCAATAGATTCAATATCGTTTGATACTGAAGAAGTTATTTTATTCAATATTGTAGCTGCCAATGATTACGGAACCGTTATAATTTTACAGCCTGAAATTAAAATTACTTCAGGTGCTGATTTCGACAGTGTACAGGTTTTAGATTGTGTGACAAGACTTATATCAATAGTTAATATTGGCGATGTATCACTGGAAGTAAATGATTTGATTGACCTTCCCGATGATGTGAAAATAGTAAACATGACACCTGTTGCAGGAACCTATATAGAAGTAGGTGACTCGGCAGTAATCGAAATTGAGTTTTGCCCAAGAAGAAGCGGTGAAAGATATTCACTTGCAAAGGCTCTCAGTTTTGAGCCTTGTGATGTCACTGATACGGTATCTGTAGAAGGTATTGGTTACGCACCTGAATTCCCTGTAAGAATGGATATATCTTATAATTTTGATACACCCGATACATTGAATTATTTCCTTGGCGATACTGTTATTGTATCAATTTTTAATGAAAACGATTTTTCAGCCATCAGAAACAATATTGAATATCATATTATGGGATTATCCTTCGATGTTTACTTCGTATATAATCCAAGGACACTCAAACTACTTTCGACTTCCAATCGAATTGGCGGAGAAATGATTACAGGGTATCAACATGGATTGATAAGACTATCATTTATAGGTATTAATGCTCTGAAAAGAGGTGAAATTGCCGACCTTAAGTTTCTTTCTGTAGTACCGGATAGTATTTTTAGTACTTTTGATATTTTTCCGGCTGATTTCAGCACTGACTCAATAATGTTTTTAGATTTGATTCCTGTACCACTTTTTGGTTATTGCAATTCAGGAGGCAGATGCAACCTGACTTATCTTAAGTTTACTGACAACAATCATAATCTTGACCAGAATTTCCCAAATCCTTGGAACGATTATACCGATATAAGATTCTCAATAATGGAGCGCGTGCCTGTATATCTTGAAATTTACAACACAACGGGCGAAAGAGTTATGACTCTTCTTGATGGAACTCAAGTAATGTCGCCAGGAGAATACTCAGTAAGACTACCTTCAGATGGTCTGAATTCAGGGGTTTATTTCTATACAATCAGAGCCGGAATTTTTGCTGAGACCAAGAAAATGATACTTGTAAAGTAGGAAAAATATCAAAGAAAACAATAGGCAATTGTGCCACACTTCGCAAGTGTGGCACTTTTCAACAATGGAGCAAGCTCCATTGCTACAATTGCTTCACAAACTTCTCGACAATGGAGCAAGCTCCATTGCTGCAAATAATTCTGATGAAATACACTCCCGTCGGCAGATGCGATACGTCAATTTTCTGTGTGGACAGGTCAAGCCCTATCCCTACAGATAAAACTTCCAGCCCAAGCATATCAAATATTTGCACTTTATCAACCAACCCATCAACCCTGCGGTTAACCGTAGGGTTGATTTCAGGGATAGAAATTGTAATATAATCACTTGCGGGATTCGGATAAACTGATATTTGATTATTATTTACAGGTATGTCCGCTACGCTTGTTTCTATGTCGCTTAATTTTGCTCTGAAAATACCTTTAGGTGAACCATATGATGTACCGGCAAAAATATATCCATTACCAATTGCTAATGTTTGAATACGACTTGTTGTAATATCATTATCAATTCTTTTCCAACTATCACCGCTATTGGTGCTCATAAAAATCTTGCCATCATATGTACCAGCAAATAAATATTTATCATTCAATGCTAATGATAAAATACGAAAATCTGTAATACCAATATTTATAGATTCCCAACTTTCTCCATTATTTGTACTTTTGAATACTCCTCCTAGTGTACCAGCATAAAGATTTGTACCATTTGTAACTATAGTTCTAATAGAAAGGTTTGATAAACCACTATTTACTTCGTTCCAACCTTCTCCTTTATTTGTACTAAGGTAAATCCCAAAGCTATTATTACTACCAATTCCAGTTACACTAATAAAAATATTGGTATCCTTCATACAAATTGAAAAAATTATTCGTTCAGGTAATCCATTATTAATTGGATACCATGACTGACCCAAATTTGTACTCACAAATATACCTCTTCCCGGTGTACCGACAAATACATTTGTACCTTCAGCAACGACTGACCAAACCGAACCACTTGGATTTAGTGAGTCCAATCCGGTATTTAATGATTTCCATTCAACGCCATAATTAGTGCTCAAAAATACACCTTCACCAAATGTACCAGCATAAATATTAGAATCACTTACACTTAAGGAAGAAACAAACGGAAATGGAAAACCATTATCTAATATTTTCCATTTATTACCATTATCTGTACTTAATTGGACTCCACGACCTTCTGTACCAACGAAAATATCTCCATTTGTTTTTATAATTATTGAATAAATATCATCACCAAAAGGTATTCTTTCCCATTCTGCTGTAAGTTTTATTGTTAATGTTACATTGGCCATTATGAATAAAAATATAATTTTTTTCATCTTAATTTTCTCCTGTTATAGCCCTACTTTTATGGAGTGGGGCTATTGATAATTATTTACTAATAATGAATGAATCATTCAACAAAAGTTGGTTTTCATTTTTGTCAATAATATTGATAAAATAAACACCATTTGATAGTGAAGTAGGAAGTTGTATGTTGAGTTCATTACTTTTAGCAACCAAATAAGCAGTATGTAGCTTTAGAGAATTGATGTCATAAATATTTATTATGACTGATTTATTTTCCAATATTGGACTTTTGATACGAATAAAACTCTGACTTGGATTTGGGTAAATACTCGTTAAATTTTCTAACTTGTAAGTAGCATCTTCTAGACTTGTACCAAATTGATACTTAAGCAATTTCGTACTCTTACCGCCAAGCCAACAATCACCAATATTAGTGAAGTGAATAGTGTTTAAATCAAATTCGATTGAATTCTGGAATATTTGATAATCAAATGTATGTAAATCTAATTTTGCAACCAATCCTAATTTCCCACAAAAGTAAATTTCATTTTGATTTCTAAGAACCGCATCGTTGATTTCATAAGAACTCAGTTCTATAGTATTCCAGTTTTTACCGAAATCTAAGGAATAATGAATCCCTTTTTTTGTAATGATATAATAATCATTTTCGTTGTTTATCAGAAGCTTAACAATTCCATCGTTTTCATCAAACTTAAAATGACTTAGAGTGCTTTCAAGTACCCATTCAGAGCCATCAATTGTAGATAAAATGTTAATTTCATTCTGTTTGTTGACTGCTACAATGTAATTCTTATCGTTGTGAAAAACTCCGCATTGTGCCTCGTATTCATCATTAAATCCTTCTGTTGTTTCCACCCAATTTTCATAAGAGAAAGTCATCATTTTAGGTTTAGCAACACTTATTCCATAACCTGATGTATTGATGTTGGAATAAACAACTTCAGCATCTGAATATCCCTGATACGGAATTGCATCATAAGCATAAGCTTTGAATTTCTTGCCATCAACATTTTTTGTAGTGTCCTTGAATAACTTATAATAAACTCGTCTTCTTTCAGCTTTAGGGAAAGTAAAAGGGTTAAAATCAATTCCATAAAATACAATTTCAGATTGACTTTTTCCGGATACACCCCCTAAGAGAGTATTCCAATCAGTAAAATTAATGAGTGATATATTAGATAAATCTTCTGGAAATAAGTGGTATATATTACCATCTGTGTGTAATATTAGCTGCCCATTATCAAATGAATTAATGTGGTAAATTACTGATATATCAAATCCTGCCCAATTTGGTTCAATAATACGCCAGTTATCCTGACTAAAACTTTTTGATGTCATCAGTATGATCACAAATAAATAAAATATTTTCATAACAAACTCCTGTTATAGATTAACGTTTAAGAATTACTGAATTGCTCATTAAGTTATTGCCTGAAATTTTATCAGTAATTTTTATAAAGTAAGTACCATTTGTTAAATGCTGTGGTATCGAAAAAGTAACAAGATTGTTGTTTGCTTTAAGATTTACAACAAATATTGTATTTGACAATAAGTCAAATAGTTCGATTGTCAAATCTGTACTACCAAATAATGAGGACTTGATGTTTATTAATCCGTTATTAGGATTCGGGTATATCAAAGGTTTAGTGTTTTGTTCTTCAAATCCAAATAGACTTCTCTTACCTGGAGTCGTCCTTATATAGGGATTGTATGAATCACCACCATGTAACTTGAAACTTGATATTTTGTAGTTATTGGGAATTCGATTATCTATAACATAAGAATAATCCTGCTCTGTAAAACTGACAAAATTTTGCAACACCCAGTCTAAACCATCTGAAACATAGATGTTAACACCTGTTTCTCTATTACGAAAATCAAATGATGTAGTAGAAAATGCTTTGATTGAATTTTCATAATACACTATTGAACCAAGTCCAATATTATCAGGATAAGCACGGGTTTCAAATTCTAAAACCAAATCTGTATCCTCCACAAAAGACGATAAGTTTATCTGTGGTGATCTTATAGCGATATCAGAAGATAATGGTAATACATTATCACCAAACTCCATAAAATCATATATTTTTTGAATGGATTCTTGTAATTCGTTGTCGGTATCAGCAGCAAATGATTTGAATAAATCATTGAAACCTTTCGGTATTGATTTATCGGAAACTGTTAATGTCTCGTAATTAAGGTTGTAATGTACAAAACAATCAAACACTGTTTTTCCTAAACCTTGCACATCATCATTATCATACCCTCTATATCTAAAACTTTTAAAATCCCCTTCATCAAAACTATCATAAAGATTGCCGAGATAAGCTGCAAATCGACATCTGTTATATGCATTCAAGTTATTAAAAGTAACTTGACTACAATTTCCAAATCGCTCCCAAATTTCTAACCCGCCATCATCATCAAGTTCATGAGAAGTAAACGGTCCCATTTCAGTATCATCGATATGATTTCGGTAGTCCCCATATTTGTTCTCTTGCCAATCAATAAATACATTAGCGAAAAACATTGCCCATCCTTCATAAATTTCTGAGCTACCTCTAAATGTTAAAAAGTCATGATAATAATGAGCCCATTCATGAGCCATCAAGTTTGCAGTTGGTAATGACCTTCTAACATTATTACGATGTACGATATTTATCGACTTTGTAAATCCATTGAAATGGTTTTTATCAGATGGATGATATTTTTCATTAATAACAACTTGATTAGGAATATTTTCAGCCATTTGAATTGAGTTGTTTTCATCAATTTCCAGTCTTTCAATTAAGAATTTTCTTGCTAAAGTCGTGTGTCTGAAAATAGCTCCTTCTTCATCATTCGAACCAAATGACCCGAAATATCTTTTTCCAAGATGCCATGTGTAGTTTGCAGTTGACGAAAATTGATTATTTAAGTCAGGATTTATTCTTATTTGAAATACTTTTAATTCATCAGAATCTCTGTCAGGATTGACAATATTATGTATCAAATGATGTTTATTCATAGAATTTAATAAAACAGCTTCATTTTCCTTGCCTACAAAAAGTCCAATTTTCCAATTTGCTGAAGGGTCAGATAAAATCAGAGAATCTAAAAGATAGTCAAATGCAAATCCGAATCCACCTTGCTCGTTACATCTTGCAAAATGAACCCCTTCAATAGGTTTTCCATTATGATAAGGCACAGGATGATATAATGAAACATGTAAATTTGACTTGTAGAAAAAAAGCCAGACATTAGTTAATGCACCTTTTTCTCGTGCTTCATTTGGAGCGAATGGTTCATAATAATCATGAAATAATATTTTTCCGTTAACATTTACATTTCTTCTAACAGGTGAAAGTTCTTCAGTACCTACATTTAAAACAAGCTGTCCGAAGTATAAATTTTGGCATACAATATCTTGATTTGGTATAAAATTCTTACAAATCATTAAATACGATATATCGGGTGTACCAATATCAATTTCATAATGTGGTGATTCATCCATACCGGAAAAATTTTGAGGGAATCTTACATAGCTATCATTGGGTATAATAGCTACAGCAGCTTTAATATAGGTAGTACCTGAATCACTTGCAATTAAGTAAAAAGTAAGGCTTTCGATACTATCCTTTTCCACACTTATGTTCTGTGAATATTGGAAGTTTCTCGTAGTATCGTTAAGTAATCTGATTCCACCAAATATTGGCAAAGAAACCATAACATCACAATCAATTATAGCTCTGAAATCCAATAATACAGCAATAGTATCACCAATGCTTACGCTATCACCTGTAAGCACCTGAAAATCTGTAATCTCAATCATTTTCTCAGGTACAGGTATGTCGGAATACATTTTATTGCCTCCTAAAGTTATTATTATACCAAGTATAATTGTGGCAATAAAAAATCTAATACGGCTGTCCGGCTGTCCGGCTGTCCGGCTGTCCGGCGGCTCTGCGAGCCGCCTAAAAATAAATTAGAATACATAATAAATACTCCTAATATAAAGTAAAAGTGGCACATTATTTGCGCCAATTAATCTCTCAACCCACTAAATAAAAAGAACAAAATTCAAAATTGACAGAATCACAATTGTAATATAATAAAAAAATGATAATTAAAATAATTTTTAATTTACATTTTTTTGATTGTATAAAATTTAAAACTTCTATATACCTGCTTTAATTCCAAAGGTGTATGTTCGTGGGCGAATAGGTCCATATATATAATCTGTATCTCGGGAAGCTCCTCTGTCGAAATCATTCTGAAACTGATTCAGCAAATTGACTATTCCAAAACTGAGAGAAATATCAGGATTTTTGAAAACCTTTAGAGATGATTGAATGTTCAGCTCAAAGAAATCAGGCGATTCAGTCATTCTGTCTAATTCAAGTACAGAACCATCCGGTCGAATTCCACCGGCATAATGTGGTACATACATATTGCCAGTATAAATGCCTGTCAGGTTAACATCCCAGCTATCAGTGATTTGTGCAAACAGTGTAAGATAGCCATAAAGATTAGGTGTTCGGAGGATATTGCTTGTAGTTTGCTCCGGAATTCCTTCAGTCTCATCCCCCTCAGACCATAAAATGGGCGAATCGTAAGTACTTGTTTGGTAAGTAATACCGGTCTGTAGCTGAATATCGTAAGTAAAAAATGTTTTGAATTCAGCTGTCATTCCCTGAACCGTAGCACCATCTCCGTTCCTTTTTGTAAATACAATATTCCCTGCGGCATCAATACCAGTTTCTTCATTAACGAAGACATCCAATAGCCTTGTATTGAAATATTCCAACGAAAGTGAAATTGGCAATTCATCAATGTAATATGTGTAATCACCACTGAAGGAATATCCAAATGAGCGTTCCTCTTTCAAATCAGGGTCGAGAAGGATAATCATTCTTGTACCGGAGCGGAGACTTTCGTGCAGGTCTTCATCATACGCCTGTGGCGCTCTGTAACCGGTTGTAAGATTACCTCTGAAAGTTAAATCTTTTGTAGCTTTATACATTGCAGTAAGTCTTGGGTTAATCATTGGATTTTCGACAAAATTATGTTTATCAATTCTTGCACCTGTAAGTAAGCTGAATTTATCAGTCATAAGCCAGTCTGTCTGGAAATAGAATCCCCATAATCTCGTAGTCTGATTTAGTGATGTCCTGTAACCTGTAGCTTCATTAATTACATTGTCATACTGATATTCAGCACCAAAAGTAAGCACATTGCTTCCTATCCATGCATCTTCAATAGCATGCGACATCATAAGCCCGCCAACATATACAGAGTTATTGGTTTTGCCATAGCCACGAGGGTCCATTTCAATACCGGTATAATTTCTGCGGTTTGTAAAATTCACAGAAGTATATGCAGATAATTTCGATAGATTACGGTTGAAGTACTGCTCATAAGTTAGTCCTCCTCCATGAATATCATGTGTCAGTTCTTCAGCCATCATTACTTCATGTGGTGGAAGTTCGAGCTGGTCTCCCCCACGTCTGAACTCGCCAATCGAATGAAAATCAAGTGATAATTTGCTGTATGCTGTTGGAGCATAAAATGCTCTTGCTCCAAATGAATTTTCTTTGAGAAGTGACGACTCTGTAAACCCATCACCATTTGCGTCCCATGGATTTCTTTCGTGGAAATTTCCGAAAAGATAAACTCCGGCGTCCTGCCTTTGGGTTACACTTGAACCACTTAACTGCATAGAACGGTCAGGGATTCTGCCATCTATAAAACCATGCAGATATGATGCTTCAAAATTGCTTTCTTCAGGCTTCCTTGTGATGATATTTATAATCCCGCCAATAGCATTCCCACCATAAAGTGAAGAGCCGCCACCTCTTACGACCTCAACTCTGTCAATCATATTTGCCGGAATTTGGTCTAAGCCGTATAATCCATTCAATGATGAAAATATAGGTCTGCTATCAATTAGAATCTGAGAATATCTGCCCTCAAGTCCGTTGAGCCTTACCTGAGTAAAACCGCAGTTCTGACAGTTCGCCTCTACTCTGAGTCCCGGTTGAAATCTAAGTCCGTCACGAAGAGCTACTGATTGAGATGTTGTAAATATCTTATCATCAATTACAGACACTTTTACGGGTACATCCTCATATATTTTGTCCGAGCGTGTTGCTGTGACAACAACATTACCGGAAAATATGACAGACTCAAACATTGTAATATTCAAATCCATATCATCTCCATCTTCGTGCTCGAATTCAATTGTATGATAATATGGTTCATAACCCACAGCAGTTATTGCTAATCTGAACTTCCCGTCGGGGATACGTCTGAGCATAAACTCACCTTGCTTGTTTGCTATTGTTCCAAGCATTGTATTTTCAAGGCGAATAGTCGCACTTGGAATTGGTTTGTCGTTTTTATCATGAACAATACCCCTAATTGTTCTGTCATGAGCTGATAATGATATTAAAAATCCAAAAAAAATGATTGTGAAGCTTATAAAAAACTTTGAAAAATTCATAAAATCTTACCTTATATTTAGTTATTGTTGATTTCTAAAATTAAAATTGATTTGGCAACTTCCATACCTATTACAGTATTCTTGCCATCGTTCTCTAATACGACTGAGCCTTCAAAAGGTTCCTTTCTGATAATTCTTACAATTTTATCAGGTAATAGGTTATTTTTTGATAGATATTTAAGCAATTCCGGATCATTCCCTTTAATCCTGAATATTTTTCCCTCATTTCCGACTTCAAGCTCAGACACAGGTTTGGTTTCATAATGTGAAAGCTCACCATTTTTATTTGGAATTGGATCGCCATGTGGGTCTCTATTTGGATATCCAAGATATTTATCAATAGCATCTTCAAATTTATTACTTATATGATGCTCCAAAACACAAGCCTCATCATGAATTTCATCCCAATCATATCCTAACACATTATGAAGAAACAACTCAAGAAGTCTATGCCTTCTAAGAATTTTCATAGATTCTGCAAGACCTGACTCAGTGAGCTTTACACCTTTGTGAGAAGTATAATAAACATATCCTGAATCTGATAATTTTTTTAATGTTTTTGATACTGATGATGGTGAAGCAGCTAATTTCTCTGCAATTTCATTTGTAGAAACATAATCATTATTACTCAAGCCGTAAATTGCTTTCAAGTAATTTTCAATACTTTCGTTTAGCATAATTTAATATTATTATTTCTCTATTGAAAATATATTTTACCATTATTGTAAATATAAATTTACATAACGGAAAATGATGTAAAATATTGATTAAGTCTTAAAGTTTTTTTAATTCTCAAATAAAATGCTTATTTTTAATTTTTTTAGAAACTAAAATTTGAATATTGTCAGAACAAGAAAAAAATATCGAAGAAGAAAAAAGGCATAAACCTTACAGTAAATACCGCAACCAAAATGATACTGAGAGTAATTTTAGATTGAACTTAAGTTTTAAACCTAAACATGCTCTTCCATATTTGATTGTAATTCTAATTTTTATCCTATCATTATATTTAGTATTTTTATTGGTTGATGGAGTCTTGATGCCAGCTCTGGTACATAATAAAAAATTGGTAAAAGTACCTGATTTAACCGGTAAATCATTAAACGAAGGTTTGGCACTTATTTCGGGTGCAAAACTGGCTTACAAAATTTCCCACGAAATATATAGTGAGGAATATCCAAGCAGAACAATCGTAAAACAAGTTCCATATCATAATATGGAAGTAAAAGAGGGACGAACATTATATTTGACAGTCAGCAAGGGCAAGGAAACTGTATCAGTACCTTATTTAATCAACTTACCACTGAGCAAAGCTCGATTAGAACTAATGAACAAAGGTTTGGAACTTGGTGAGATTAGTTATGATTTCAGCGAAACCGTAGGAAGAGATTCGATTATGGCTCAAAGTGAGCAGCGAAATAAATTTGTTCCTTATGGCAGTGTTATACACATTACTGTCAGCCAAGGGTCAAATGCTCAGGAAGAAGTACCTATGCTTACAGGATTATGGCTGGAGGAAGTCAGTTTCGTGCTGGACGAACACGGATTTGAGCTGGGAAATATAACTTTTCAAAAAAATGAAACTTATACTTTAAATACAGTCATTGCTCAGTTTCCTCCTGCAGGAGAAATGCACCGAAAAGGTACTCGAATTGATGTTACGATTTCTCAGTAAGTCTTACAATATAATATTTTTTAAATTAATTACCATCAATGTTTTAATACAATTAAAAAAATGATTATTTTTGCATAATTATAAATTCATTTAACAAAATTATTCGGAGAAATCAAGTTGAATATCGAAACATTCCCAAATCCTGCCCCTCAGCGGGATTATGAGATAAGTCACATAAATCCTGAATTTACATCTGTTTGTCCAAAGACAGGACTTCCTGACTTTGGAACAATTACAGTCCGCTACGTACCTGATGAAGTTTGCATAGAATTAAAAGCTTTAAAGTATTATTTCCTTGAATTCAGAAACAAAGGAATATTTTATGAAGCAGTAACTAATCAAATTCTTGATGATTTGGTATTGGCTTGCCAACCAAGAGAGATGGAAATCATTAGCGAGTGGGATGTTAGAGGCGGTATTTCGTCTGTAATCAAGGCTTATTACAAAAAGCAGGACTAATGCAATGCTGACCAAAATTGGTAAAGAATATAAATGGGAAATGAGCCATAGACTGCCATTTCATGATGGACCATGTAAGAATATCCACGGTCACTCTTACAAAATGTTTGTGATTTTAGAAGGTGAGCAAGACAATAATTCAATGGTTTTGGATTATTATGACATTGACCGTTTTGTCAAACCACTGCTTGACAAGTTAGATCACTCATTTATTTGTGATGATAAAGATGATTTAATGATTAACTTTCTGCGGGATAACGGATTTAAGTATCATGTAATATCATATTTAACAACATCAGAAAATCTGGTAACATATATGCTCGATATTGCAAAGCCGCATTTTAGTCAATTTGATAATCTTGTCAGTCTTACAATTCGATTATATGAGACAGAAGATGCTTACGCAGAACGCACAATTCAACTTAAAAACAGATAAAAAATAGCAATTTCTTGAATATATCGAAAAATAACCGTAAATTTGAAATTGTTCAAAGTCAAATTTTGAGATTTCTTTGAGGAAATGGTGAATTGGAATAAACAACGCAGCAATACAGATGTTGTAAAACAAGAATGTATTACAGCACTTGGCAAGCTGCCAAAACATGTAGCCGTCATAATGGACGGCAATGGCAGATGGGCAATTGAAAAAGGAATGCCCAGAATTGCAGGACATAAAGCAGGAATGGAAAGTGTACGAGATATCGTTAAAGCTTCCTCCCAGCTTGGTGTTAAATACTTGACTCTCTACGCATTTTCGATAGAGAACTGGAAAAGACCTGCTACTGAAGTAATGGGTCTGATGAATATTTTAGAGCAGTATTTGAGGTCTGAGATTAATGAGCTTCATGATAATGGAGTAAGGCTCAGAACTATAGGTAAGCTTAGCTCACTACCTAAAGTAGTTCAGAAACTTCTTAAGGAGTCCATTGAGCTTACAGCTGAAAATACGGGTCTGAATTTGACCCTTGCTCTCAGCTACAGTGGCAGATGGGATATAGTCCGTGCTGTTCAAATGATAGGTTTAGATGTCAGAAGAGGTAAAATATCACCTGAAGATATTTCTGAAGATTTATTTACATCTTATCTTCAGACAGCTGACCTTCCGGAAGCAGATTTTATGATTCGCACAAGTGGAGAAATGAGATTGAGTAATTTTCTTCTTTGGGAAGTTGCTTACGGAGAGATTTATATATCAAACAAGTATTGGCCTGAGTTCAGAAGAGAAGATTTATACGAAGCTTTGGAGAATTATATGAACCGTGAGAGAAGGTATGGAAAGACCTCTTCGCAAGTTTTGATAGAAGCAGATATGAATAACGAAACATCATATCTGCAAAAAGTTATGAATGTGTTAAAGAAATAGAAACTCATTCGTCATTATATTGTTTGCAGTGTATTTTTAATAAAATTTAGATTTCAGAAAATAAGTTGAATATGCTTAAAAAAATTGTTTTGTTTTTGCTTACCGCCCTTACGCTGTCAGCCGAATTGTCTGCACAAGGTGGTATGCAGATGCAACAACCTCAACAATATACCATAGCCGGTGTTACAGTTCGTGGCAATCAGTTCGCAGATACTGAGAGCATTATAGCTTTATCAGGACTTGTTCCCGGCGAAAGTATCAGGTTAGTAAATGACCCAAAAGTTCAAAAGGCAATTCAAACTCTTTGGGGTCGAAAACAGTTTTCGTTTGTAGATATTAAGCTGGACAGAATTACAGATATGGGTGTATTTCTTGAAATTGTTGTAAAGGAAAATCCTAGAGTAAGCGCAGTAATTATTGAAGACAATGATGATATAAACGATAATGATATTATCGAAGCTGTTGGTAAAATGCGGGGTGATATTGTTTCAAAATATGATTTATATCTTGCGGAGCGTTCTGTTGAAGCTTTATATGAAAAAGAAGGTTCTCCTTTTACAAGAGTTAAAGCAAATTTTGAGGATACCGATACAAATGCATATACAAGAATTTTAGTAAAAGTCAATGAAGGAACTAATTTCAAAGTTCGCTCCATAAGATTTGAAGGAAGTGAGAATTTTAGCGATGGTGAATTGTCCGGTGCATTTGAAGAAACTAAAACCAAATCCTGGTGGCAAGTTTGGAGGTCAGCTAAATTTGAAATGAAAAAATACGAAGATGATAAAAAACTTCTTGAAAAATTCTTTCAAAAGAATGGTTTTATTGATGCTTTTATTGTTAAAGATTCAGTTATTTATGATGCAGACAAAAAAGCTGTTCATATCATCATCACTGTGGATGAAGGTCCAAAGGTTTATGTCAGAAATATACGCTTCGAAGGAAATACAGTCTATCCTGACGAAGTGCTATTGAGACGACTTGAATTTAAAACAGGTGATGTTTATAATGTAGAAAGATTTCAACAGAATTTAACCGGAAATGAAAATCAAACTGACGCCTCTTCTCTCTATCTTGATAATGGATATTTACAGGCAAGGATGATGCCTGAAATACTAAGATTGCCTCCTGATTCGGTAGATATTCTTGTAAATGTATATGAAAATGAAAGATTTAAAATTGGTAAAGTAACAATTGTCGGCAATACTAAAACTAAAGATAAAGTTGTTAGACGTGAGCTCTTTACAAGACCCGGAGATTTCTTTGACAGGTCAGCAATAATTAGAAGCATAAGAGCACTTCAGGTGCTACAGTACTTTAACCCTGAAACTTTAAGACCTGACATCAAACCAACCGAAAATGATAACACCGCAGTTGATATTGTTTATAAAGTAGAAGAACGCTCGACAGATACTTTTAATGCCTCAATTGGTTTTGCAGGTAGTTTTGGACTTACCGGTGCAGTTGGATTTACCTTTAATAATTTCTCAATTACAGAACCATTGAAAGGTGGTGGCGGACAAATTTTTAACTTTAATTGGGAATTTGGACAAGCTAACCGCTACCGAAACTTCTCTCTTGGTGTAACGGAGCCATGGCTTTTTGATGAGCCGACAACTGTTGGATTTAATGTTTTTGATACTTATTTTAATTTTCAGGACTTAGACCAAAGCAGAACCGGGATTGGTATAAACATTGGACGTCGTTTCAGATGGCCTGATGATTACTGGAGAGCCGACTGGAGTACCCGATTACAAATTAACGACAACAAAACTGAGTCTTTCTTCTTCAGACAGGGCAAATTTACGGAAGTAACGATCGGACAAAGACTATCACGTATTTCGCTCAATCACATGTTTTTCCCAACAGCAGGCTCAAGATTTTCATATTCCACAAATTTTGCAATGGGCGCAATTGGTATCGGTCAAGTTGATTATTTCAAAAACGAGTTAAATTTCGATATGTACAATGCTTTAGCGAAAGTTGAAGGCAATGACAGACTCGTAGCAATGCTTTCGACAAGATTCGGATATCTTGCGGGATTCAAATCTGATACTACAATTTCTCCTATTGAATTGTACAGAATGGGTGGTAACGGGCTTAGCGGTTTCAGTGTTACTCCTTTACGAGGCTATCCTGATAATCAAATCGGACCGGGAGCAGGAAGTAAAGTAATGGCAAAATACACTGCAGAATTAAGATTCGCAATATCCCTTGACCCTATGCCAATTTATGTCTATGGCTTTGCCGAAGCAGGTAATGTCTGGGGTGACTTACGCTCGACCAATCCCTTTGATTTAAAAAGATCAGCAGGTTTTGGTATTCAGATGATGGTTATGCCCATTGGCATTATGGGATTTAGTTATGGTTATGGATTTGACACTTTATCAAATGGCGAACAATCGGGTTGGAGATTTCTATTTCATTTAGGACAGTAACAGTATATTATATTAATTTAATTTTTGGAGAATTTTGAGTATGAATAAGTTGAAATTTTATCTTCCGATTATATTTATGTCAGCAATTTTGATGCTGACAGTATCGGAAAATTCTTACAGCCAGGCAGGGAATAAACTTGGTGTGGTTGATGTTGAATCAGTTTTGAAGGAACTTCCTGATGCTATTGATGCAGACAGGCTTATCAAAGACAAAGGACAAAAGTGGCAGGATACACTTTTGAAAATGCGTTCAGATTTGACTGCAAAAATCGAGCAGTATCAGAAGCAAAAATCTATGATGCCCCAAGATAAACAGCAAGTGGAAGAAGAATCATTACAAAATCAGAACATGATTATGATGCAATATCAGGAAGAAAAGTTCGGACAGCAGGGTGAACTTAATAAATTCCGCGAAGAATTGCTTGAGCCAATCAGAAACAAGATTCGTAAAGCTATTGAGAAAGTAGCCAAGGAAGAAAAAATTATGCTTGTTGTTGATAAAATGGCTGCAATTTATTCTGACCAGTCGATTGATATTACTTTCAGAGTAATTGACAGTATCAAACGCGGTGGCAATAACTAATATTCTGATTTTTGTATAATTTATAATAATGATGTCCAACTGAGCGAAGTCAATTTATACTTCGCTCAGAGTGGCACAAAAAAGATTCTAACCCAACTAAACAATATTTAAAGTCCTTACAACAGAGTTAGTCAAGAAAAGAAACTACTTAATGTAATTGCCAGATAACTTAAACCATTGAATACACCATGCAGAAAAATTCCGATAGTAGTATTATCTCTTTTTTGCATAATATATGGAATAATAACAATTGTTGGAATTAACATAATCATCATTTGCCAACCAAACGCAAGGTGAAAAAGCATCCAACCAGCTGAATTGACTATCCATGTATATTTGCCCAATACTATTCTTTGTTTGGGGAACATATAACCACGCCAGAAAATTTCTTCTCCCACAATATTGAAAAAGAACATTATTAACCAAGTAAGAAGAAGCCACCATTCATTAGGTTTTATCGGAGGCATCTCCATAAATGCAGGATTTGTACTGAAGTTCGATATCAAACTACTTTCTGCAAAAAACACTAAGCCACTTGAAACATATAATGCAAGCAATCCCCATAAAGACCACTTCCAGTCTGTTTTGTCAAGCTTTTTAATCCTGAATCTTTCCCAGAATGACTGTCTTAATCCAATAGCCCTCTCACCTAAGAATGCTGCAAAAGCTGATGAAAAAAGCATTACAAATACAATACCGCCACTTATGTGCCATGCTAAAACAGGGTGAGCTCCAAATTTGCGAATCAAAAATGGAAGATAATTCCAACAAGCAAAATACAAAATAATCGTGAAGAATATAAAAATCAAGGCTGATTTAACAATTCCCAGGGGTTTTAATTCAAAATTCACTATCTTTCCGTGTTTAAAATTTGAAAAATCATGCATTGTATAACGTTCGAAAATAATCCTGCATCATTCTTTCAGAACTGAAGTTAATAATGGACGTAAGAAAAGACTCTTTCATAATTTCAGTCCATTCATAAGATTTGCCATATATTGCATTTGAATATTTAGGAATAATATCGAATTCAAGTATATTATAAATATTACTAACAATTTCATTTTCCGATTGATTACCGTCAATTGAGTATCCATTCTTTTTATTAAAAGCTTCATGCCACCAACCGTCATTAATACTAAGATTTATACCAAAATTTGCAGCCGCTTTCATACCTGAAGTACCGCATGCTTCTAATGGTCTTTCTGGTGTGTTTAACCAGACATCAGTACTGCTTACTAATAATCTGCCCAATCTAATATCATAATTCGGAATAAAAATAATATTTTTATTAAGTTTGTTATTATTTATTGAATCAAGAACTTTCTGGAGGGTTTTCTTACCTTCTTTATCTTTAGGATGAGCTTTCCCGCTGAATATTATGATTATATTTACCGGGCTTGAGTCCAAAATTATCTTCAAACGATCTATATCGCTGAAAATCAGGTCTGCTCTCTTGTAACTTGCGAATCTTCTTGCAAACCCAATTACTAAAGATGATTTCAGACTTGCTAAGTCATTGTTTTTAAAAAATATTTCATTTTGATTTATTGATTTGTGGCGAAATATCAATTCCAAGCTGCGATTCTTTACTTCTAATTTATCATTTAGAAGTATTTCAGGCTTTAATCTCTGAATTGCTTCTCTAATTTTATCTTCATCTCCTGAGAAATCATCAACATAATTTCTAAAAATACCCGACATCCATGAATTAAGATGAATTCCATTAGTAACATAATCCATAGAATCAATCTTATTATTAACTTTATAGATTTCATCCCACATTACTGTTGCTGTCTGCCCGTGAAGTTTGCTAACTCCATTGGATTTCTTTGCAAGATTAATTCCAAATGAAGTCATTGAGAACATATCTTCATCAATTGAAGAAGTCTTTCCCAACTTAATTAATTTTGGAAAATTCGACTCGAAATCAGGTACTATATTTTCTAAATATTTTTCAAGTTCCGAGATTTTGAACTCCTCATTTCCGTGAATCACAGGAGTATGTGTAGTAAAAATATTTTCATTTAATAAATTATCAATCGCTTCAAATAAATCAATTCTATTATTTTTTGAATAGACGATAGCTCTTTCAAGCATTGCAAAAGAAGCATGGCCTTCGTTAATATGATATTTTTCAACAGTTAAACCTAATTTATTTAAGATTTTTACTCCTCCAAAACCAAGTACGATCTCCTGTAATAATCTTAGAGTGCGGTCGCCTGTATAGAGCTGCTTAGTTATTTTTCTGTAATCACCATTTTCTAGTGAATCAGTACTCAGGAGTACAACAAAGCCGCCGGCTATATTGTACTTATAAGCAGTAATTTTTAAATCAAATCCGGCAATATTGATGTCAACAAAAATATCCTTACCATTATTATCCTTAAATTTTTCTATACCTGTTTCATATTTGTTTACATTTGGATAAGTTTGTTTTTGACGGTTATTGCTGATGTATTGCTTGAAATAACCATTTGTATAAAATAAACTGACTCCGATTAATCCAAGATTATTAGCTATTGAGGATTTAATGATATCACCTGCAAGAATTCCAAGTCCGCCTGCATAATTCGGGAAAGTCTCATGAAATCCAAATTCCGGGCTGAAATATGCTACTTTATAAGTCGGATTTTTATCATAATTTTCAATCAATTTCTCATATCTTTGCCAATACTTGTCATAGATTTTGATTTCAATTTCATGATTCTTATGTTTTGATTGAAGTTTCTTTAAAAAAGTTTTCGGATTAAAATTTGACTCATACCATAAATCACAATCAATTTCCAAAAACAATTCTTCGAATGAAGAGTCCAAAGCAATTAGGTTTTTTTCCGCTATATCTTGAAGAATTTTGTAATTACTATCGTCATTAAGCATAATATCTAATATAAAATGTAATAAAAATAAAGTCTATTAGTCAATTTGATACTTTTTTTATTGTAATATTAATGATGATAACAGAAATACTAAATATATCAACCGACTTTGATTCATCAATTGAGAAGGCTTTGAGCTGGCTCAGAGCCGGTATGCCTGTTGTTTTTCCAACTGAAACTGTTTATGGAATTGGCGGAGGATTATTTGATTTAAATGCAGTAGAAATGGTTTATAAAATAAAAGGTCGTGATTTTAAAAATCCACTTTCTGCTCATATTTCCAATATCAATGATGCTAAAATGCTTTGCCGCGATATACCGGATGAATTTTATATACTAGCTGACAAGTTCCTTCCCGGACCACTTTCAATTGTGATGAGCAAAAGGAGTGAAGTACCTGATTTGGTAACAGGTGGTGGCGATACATTATCAATCAGGTTTCCGGCAAATGACATTTTTTTAGAACTTTCACAAAAATTTGGTCAGCCAATTGCAGCCACTTCAGCCAATAAATCCGGCAAACCGTCTCCCGTGATTGCAATGCACGCTTATGATGATTTGCAGGGTCTTGTCCCTGTAATACTCGATGCCGGTAAATGTCGCTATCAGATTGAATCAACAGTAATTAGCCTTGTTGATGAGCCAAAACTTATCAGACCGGGTGCAATTTCGCAAAAAGTTATTTCTGAAGCTCTTGGTAGAGAAATTAAGTCATTAAATACACAGATTGCAGTATTTGATAACAAAAAAAGTTCACTTGAAAACAGCTCATTCAGGATAATTTGTTTTGATAATTTTGATTCCATAATTGACTTTTGCAAAGATAAATCCAAAAATGATATTTTGATTTTTTCCCGTGAAAATATCCATGATATTTTTAGTGTCCAAAAAACTGAAGAGTCATCATTCTTTTCAGATTTGAGGGATGCAGAAATAAATGGAGTACAATATTTACTCGTTGAAAAAGACCAATATGTTATGAATAGCGAAGTACTTCGTCATAGACTAAAAATAAAATGATTTGTTAAATTTATTAAATGGTAGATTAATGCTTAGATTTCTGATAGTAATAACGATTATTTCATTGACATTTATAAAATTATACTCACAAAATGCTGACTATGAAAGTGGCGACGCTGCATTTTTTGCAAGAAATTATGATAAAGCAATTGCTGAGTATACAAAAATACTCCAAAAAGACCCGAAAGATGCTTATGCACTCTACAAACGAGGTGTTGCATTTCTATACACTAATAATTTTGATGCAGCTATAAACGATTTCAATCATGCCCTTGATATCAATGGCGATGACCCTGATTCATTTAATAATCGCGGATTGGCTCTTAGCTATAAAGGAGACTTGGAAAAAGCCATAGAAGATTTTAACAGAGCTATTAAGCTTGATGTAAGTTTTTCTCAGGCTTATATCAACAGAGGAAGCGCTTTTATAGCAATTCAGCAATTCGATAAAGCAGTTAAAGATTTCGATAAAGCCATCAAACTTGATGCTAAAAATCCTGAAATTTACCTCCAAAGGGCAAGACTTCACTACATAAAAGAGGATTTTGCTTCATCTGCAAAGGACTACAGCACTGCAATTGCTCTCGGACTTGCAAGTGCAAAAGTTTACTATAATCGAGGTAACACTTACTATAAAATGGAAAAATATGATGAAGCCATTAAGGATTATACTACTGCTTTCGAACTTGACCCCGATGAACTTGATGCACTAAACAATCGAGCTTATACTTATAGCTTGATTGGAAAAGAGGCTGAAGCAGATAAAGACAGAAAGTTACTTTCAGAATTAAGAAATGCAATATTTACACCACTCGAAAATTTAAATTTTAAACAGTTTGCAAGTCCGGATGGCAGCTTTTCTATCGAATTGCCTGATAATTGGAAATTAATTCAAATGCCGGTTGAATCAAGTGACAGAGTTGAATTTTTATTAACACCTGAAAATATTAATCCTCAATCTGAAGGTATGGTTGTAGGTGTTACTGCCGGAATTATAAAGAATTTAAGCAAATCAATACCTGTATCAACTGAACCTGATATTTTAGAATTCTGGAAGGGCAGCATGGACCAAAGCAATGAAGATATGCTCATATATAAAGTTTACTGGCAACGTCATCTTCAGCTTAAAGGGCATGCAACAATACTAAACAGAACTACAATACAGGCAACTGAAAATCACATGGCATTCGGTATGCTTGAATATGTAATTGCCTGGGGTGATAATTTGATATATTTATATTTTCAAGCTCCTGAAACAAATTTTGATTATTTTGAAAAAATATTCGAAAAGTCATATAATTCATTATTGATTGATGACAGTTTAAAATTGACTTATTAAATCATCCATGTATAAAATTGAAATATCAGGAATTAGCACAAAAGCAAAATTAGCAATAATGATTGCTTTATCTGCTTTACTTCTTCAATCCTGCCCCCAACAAATGGTTAAAATGCTTGAAAAGCAAGAAAAACAGATGGAGGAATATAAAAACAGGAAACCGGTATATCTAACTCAAAGTAGAACTTTAGCAAGCGGTGAAGAGCTTGAATCAACATATTTTAATGACAGTAATGCAAACTATGATTCATTAATTAAAGCCGAAAGCTTTCCGATAAGATTTGAAATTACAAAAATCGAATCCGAAAATTTTCCAAATCAGATTTCTCTACGGACTGTAGTTTTCGATACAAACGGCAGGTATATCTCTGGACTTGCACCACCCTATTATACAGGAGATGACAGTTATCTTAAATATTGGAAATTACTAACTGATTCATGCCTTATTAATCAGAATATGATCAATAATTTTGAAGTTAAAGAAATTCGCGATAACCAAAAGAAACCTTATTCCATTGCATTTATTCTCGACCATTCGGGTTCTATGGGAAGTAAAAGAATAGAAAAGCTTCGTGAAGCTGTAAAACATGTGCTTTTCGCAACAAAAGAAAATGATATGATAGGCATTATAAGGTTTGCAAGCAAAATTGTTTTTGAATTACCATATAATTCAGACCGTGAATATTATCGGAATTATTTTCAGATTAACGAACATAAAGGCGGTAACCATGGCGAGGGAACTGCAATGTATGATGCCATTGAATTTGCGATTTCAAATTTTGATACAATACCAGATAATTTTAAAAAAGTAATAATTCTATTTTCTGATGGCGGAGATAATCAATCCAAAATTAAAATTGATTCAATCATGAGATTGACACGACAAAAAAAAATAGAGGTTCACTCTATCGCTTATGGCTATGCGGGGAAAAATATTGAAGATTTAGCTCGCTATTCAGGAGGAAGATATTACCAAATTATTTCAACACGGGAATTTCCTTTTGTTTTCAGAGATATTTACACCATTCTCAATAATTATTATGAAATCACTTACAAACCTGATGAATGTTACGATAAACACTTTGTTTGTGCAGAACTAACATTTCCTTTTCTTAAAAATGTTACCATTCAAGCAAAAGGAGTTTATGACAAGTCAGCATTCTCAGAATTAGACCCGGTAGGTACGATTTACTTTGTGAATATTGAATTTGACTTGGGAAAATCAGATATAAAACCTGAGTCGAAAAAAAGTATTGCTCTCATAGCTGAGTCTATGAGAAATAATCCAAAATTGAAAATTAAAATTAATGGCCATACAGATGATATCGGGAATGATGATTTCAACCAAAAACTATCAATTGACAGAGCTGTTTCAGTGATGAATGAACTAATCGAGACAGGAATTGATAAAAACCGATTAAGCTATGCCGGATATGGAAAATCAAGACCTTTGGTTCCGAATGACGGCGATGAAAATCGTCGCAGAAACCGCCGAACTGAATTTGAGATAATTGAAAAATGAAATTTAAATTATACATATTATTCTTAATTTTCAATTGTTTTAGCAACAATTTATTATCAAATGAACGGACTTTAGTTAATATTTCAGATACATTTGAAATTACATTTTGGCTCAATACTGATTCATTAGTCGAAAATAATTTGAAAGTAGTTATTAACTTCAGCAATCCCACTCTTGTAAGAATATTAAACGCGAAAATTATTTATAATAACAGTGAAATAGAAGCTGAATTATCTAAAGTCAATTATTATGATTATAATTTAGAAGTAAATATTCCTCCTTCAGATTCGATTGCAATAATATTAAATTCAGAGGTTTTAGCCGGAAATGATTCAATTTTCGACATTAGTTTGACTAACATAAGTATTAATGATTCACAATACAACCCCCAATCTGCATCATATTTTGTAAAAACTCTGAATAATGAACTCCCCTACCTGAGATTTACCAAAATCACTAATGTTTATCCAAATCCATTCTCGGGCAATGGTTTGCTGAATATTGAATATTATAACGATATAATCGGCGAAGTAGAATTTCACTTGTTTGATTATCTAAGCAGAACCGAAAAGATAAAGACTGTTCAAAACAATACTCCCGGATTTCAATCTGTATCGCTTGAAATAAATCCATATATATTATCTGGTTTATATTATTTAGAAGTTCGAACAAAGTTCAGAGGTAATTTCGTCCCAATAATTATTATAAAATGAAATACTTGATAATTACAATATTACTCATTTCAGTTCTTCCCGTATTTTCACAAGAAGAATTTCAGCCATGGGATTTGGATTCACTGGATTATAATGAATTAAATTTTGAAGAAGACTTCTCTTATCAGGCAAGTTATGGCTGGTTTCCAAAAATAGTAACATCGAAGTTATCTTATCTGATTTATGCGAATGGTGGTGATATTTGGGATGAAGCGCAATTAAAAACTACTCCACACATAGCACACGCAAGATTGCCCTTAATTGCCTCAATTCCTATTAGCACTGACCGACGGAAAACCAAAAAAGCATACTCTATAGAGGATGATGATAACGGACCGGCAACAGAATACGGCGAAATTGGGCTTGGAATAAGATTCAAAACGACAGATTATTTTTTCACACGGGTTCAATTAGCATATGTTTTTGGACACAGTTTGCTTGGTTCAGTTGATAAGTCCAAAAGGTTCCTTAGTACAGATGGCAATATAAAAATTTTGGAGGAAGCCAATTTACTTCATCTGAGGGAATATGGAATTAATATGAATTTAGGCATGGAAATCCCTTTTTACGGCGCATTTGCTTCTGCAGATGAAAATACTATGGAGTCACATTATTATCTTTACACAGGACTTAAAACATCACAAATTCTAAAAAGTCGTGTTAACCAATATTTGCAAATTTTGAATGTAAAGAATGAAATCAGATATGATAATGGCAGAGATACTTTGAACTTAATTCATAATCTGGAACTTCCTAACATAAATCTAACAAAATTCAGAGCTGAAATGGGACTTGGATACAGATTTATGTTTGATGGTTTTGGGTTGGGTTATGAGATTACTTACAGCTATCCACTTACTAATGTAATCAATGATGAATTCTGGAGACAACATATTGTAACATTTAATTTTAGTATAAATTTCAGGTGAAAGAATGATTTTCTATGATTTGCTAAATAAATATAATTGGAATGATTTACACGAATCACTTCTTGTTTTATATCCAGATGAAGAAAGAAATATGAAAGGATACAAAAGTGTTTTTGAAACATTAATAAGTATTGAAACAATTGAAACTGATTTTGAAATAATTATCGAAAATTGTATTGATACAAACAGCGATGGAGAAAAAATAGTATATGAAAGTGTTTCAGGAAAAAAATTAAATCCAGAAAATGGAGAGTCAGAAATATATGGGTTGGACTTTACTCCATGGGGTGAATGGCTTTGTATGAGTATAAATGAAAATACAAGAAATAATTATAGTGAACCTGAAATAATTTGTCATTGTCTGAATGAAATGACATTCTACGGTTTTACTCAGGAAAAAATACAGGAGCAAGCTTGTGAGCTTCAAGCCATAATTGATGAATTTGATAATATGAGTGATGAGGAAAAAGCAGCAAATACATATACATTTGATGAAGTCAAAAAAATATTTGAAATAGATGATGATATTCCGGAAGATTTAATAAATAAAAGGGACTGACCTTTTCAAGTCAGCCCCAAACATATTTCAGATTATAAAATGTCTTATCTTATACCCAGCCACGAAGTTTACAAGCTTCAGCAACTCTTGAGATTGAAATTAAATAAGCAGCATCGCGCATATATATGTTTCTTGTGCGAGCTAAGTCGCTAACTGCATGGTAAGCGTGAGTCATCTTCTGGTCTAATTTTTCAAGAACTTCTTCTTTAGTCCAGAAATAATTCATATTGCACTGTACTTGTTCAAAATATGAACATGTAACGCCACCGGCATTAGCTAAAAAGTCAGGAATATTCCAAACACCACGTGCTTTTAATACTTCGTCTGCTTCCGGAGTAGTAGGACCGTTAGCACCCTCTGCAATAACTTTAACTTGTTTACTAATCATATTAACAGTTGTAGCATTTATTTGATTTTCTAAAGCTGCCGGAACAAGAATATCAACATCCTGCTCAATCCATGCATCGCCATGTAGAATTTCATAACCTAATTCTGCTGCTTTGGCTTGATCAACTTCGCCAAAACGATTAGTTATGCTAAGTAACTCCCTCCAGTCAATACCGGACAATTTTTTGTAAGTAACAGCTTTCTTTTCTTTGTTATCCCAGCTTGATACAGCAATTGCTTTACCGCCATATTGTGCGTATAAATCCATAGCATATTGACTTACGTTACCAAAACCCTGGAAAGAAGCAGTAGTATTTTTAATATCAATATTTAATTCTTTCAGTGCTTCTCTTAAAGTATAGATAACGCCATAGCCAGTTGCTTCAGTTCTGCCTAAAGAGCCGCCTGAGCCAAGCGGTTTGCCAGTAATAACACCAGGTGCTTTATATCCAACGATTCTCTCGTATTCATCAAGCATCCAAAGCATGTGCTGACCATTAGTCATAACGTCCGGTGCCGGAACATCCTGAAGAGGTCCAATATTTTTGGCAACTTGGCGAATCCAACCGCGACATATAGCCTCCTGTTCACGAAGTGATAAATTACGCGGGTCACAAATTACACCACCTTTACCGCCACCAAGAGGAATATCTACAACTGCCGTTTTCCATGTCATCCACATTGAAAGTGCGCGTACTGTATCTACTGTTTCCTGAGGATGGAAGCGAATGCCACCTTTTGCAGGACCACGTGCATCATTATGCTGACATCTGTATCCGCGAAATACTCTGTATGAACCGTCATCCATACGGATTGGAATATTGAAGTGGTATTCTCTATCAGGGTTTCTTAACAAATCTTTTGTTGCTTCATCTAATTGAAGTTGCTCAGCGATTGCATCAAACTGCTGTTGAGCCATCTTGAACGGATTGAATGAACCTTCTGACATAATTATTTTCCTTTTTTATTGTTATTTAAAATTACCAAAGATTTCAACTTAGAAATACTTTTTAAAAAATTGTCAATTAACTAACTCAAAATTAACGAATTTATTGGTAATATAAAACTTAAAAATGAAAAATTATGCAAAATAATTCATTTTTTATGTATATTTTATAACAATATTAAAAAATAACTTATTTTTGTGAAATACTTTCAATACAAAATGACAAATTATAAGCCCTTAATAATCAATCTTTAGTTAATCTTGCACCTTCCAAAACCCATTGCCTCATACCGGTTATATGATTTTGAGTAATATTCGACTTCTCGAAATAAGTAAAATGTGGTTTTCTTTCTTCAAGTATTTGATTCAGCAAACTTCCATCTGCATTACCGGGTACTACCAAACCGGGGGAATTTATAATAGCAAAATAGTCATTAAGTCTGATTCCTGCAGCTGAAGTATGCCCGTGACATCCGGCAAAAGCGCAGGTCAAATTCAAAAAAGGCTCTACTTGGGCAGTATAGCTGACATTTGTTTCAGGAAAAATAATATCCTTGGGGCTGCTGATTGAACTCTCGCAACCAAGTATTGCAGAAGAAATAAA
Organism: Ignavibacteriota bacterium; assembly: GCA_019637995.1. Lineage (NCBI taxonomy): Bacteria > Pseudomonadati > Ignavibacteriota > Ignavibacteriota bacterium. The sequence goes on along the minus strand of JAHBUQ010000001.1, from coordinate 761,491 downwards.
TATAGAAACCAATATAAAACCAAAATTTCTAATCATTAGTATGACTCCTTATCGTTAGGGAATTCTCCTTTTCTGATATCATCCCCATATTTTTTAGTGGAATTAAGCATTAAATTATATAACTCAGCATACCTTCGGACAAATCTTGGGTTAAAATCAACTGTAAGCCCAAGCATATCTGTCCAAACAAGAATTTGACCGTCACAATGAGCACCTGCTCCAATACCAATCGTAGGAATTGTCAAAGATTCGCTGATTTTCCTTCCTAGTTCAGCTGGAATTTTTTCTAAAACTATTGAAAAAGCACCCGCTTCCTGCAAAAGATGAGCATCTTTAAAAATTTTTTCTGCTTCATCAGTATCTTTTCCACGAGCTCTGTAAGAACCGAATTGATTAATGCTCTGTGGTGTCAATCCAAGATGTCCCATTACCGGAATACCGGCACTTGTCATTTTTGATATTGCTTCAATTACAACATCAGAGCCGCCCTCAAGCTTGACAGCATTACAACCGGTTTCCTTCATTATTTTTCCGGCATTGGTAAATGCTTCATTGGCTGCAACCTGATAGGTCATAAATGGCATGTCGGCAACAATAAGCGACCTTTCCGCCCCATTTACAACTGCTTTCGTATGATATATTGTTTGCTCTAAAGTAACTGACAAAGTTGTCTCAAGTCCCTGAAATACATTTCCAAGTGAGTCACCTACAAGTAATACATCTACTCCTGACTCTGAAAAAACTCTTGCTGTCAATGCGTCATAAGCTGTCAAACAGACAATTTTAACACCAGACTTTTTCATTTCTTTAAGTCTTAATGTAGTTACTTTCTTTTTTTCGTAATCGTATTGTTTAGCTATACTCATATTATATTATTTTATTATGAATTGATTATAAAACGTTCAAAACAGATTATACGTCTAACTTTCGTTTAAATAGAAATGAAGAGTCACCATAGCTTAAGAAACGATAATTATTTTGAAGTGCAAAATTATAAACTTTTCTCCATTCATCTGAGCCTGTAAATGCAGATACAAGAAGAATCAAAGTTGATTTAGGCAGATGAAAATTTGTAATAATACCGTTATAAAGTTTGAATTCATAACCCGGCATTATAAATAATTTTGTTCTTCCGATTATTACATTTAATTTTTCAGATTCCATCCATTTTATAACAGTCTCTAAAGAATCACTACACAAAATATTACCACTCTTCATCAATCTGTATGGTTCATCCTGATGTAATAAAATATTTCGCATATCAATATTTTCTTTTTTTAGCAATTTAACTCCAAACCAGTAAAGAGATTCCAAAGTTCTGACGGAAGTAGTGCCAACTGCAATGATATTTCTATTCATTTTGATGCTTTCGATTATGGTTAATATTGTACTTTTAGAAATAATAAACATTTCATCGTGCATATCGTGGGTTTTTACATCATCATAGCTTACCGGCAAAAATGTTCCTGGACCTACATGGAGAGTAACTTCAGACTTTTTTATTCCTTTTTCACCCAATTTATTTATAATTTCATCTGTAAAATGTAAACCTGCTGTAGGTGCTGCAACAGAGCCTGAAGATTTTGCATAAACTGTCTGATACCTTTCTGAATCGCTATCTTCGGTCTCTCTCTCAATATATGGAGGCAGTGGAATCAACCCTGCTTTTGCAATAATATCCGCAAATGAAAATTTTCCATCCCAAGAGAATTCAATTTCACCATAATTGTTTAATCTTGAAATTACTTTTGCAGTAAGTCCTGTCTCGGTTTCAATTTCAGGCAATATTATCATTCCTTCTTTTACATTTCTTCCGCCAATCATACAATTCCATAAGCATTTGTTTTTAGTTTGCATAACTATAGCCGGGTCTAAAGACGGTTGTATTGCATCAACAAGTAAAAGCTCACATTTCCCACCTGTTGGCTTTAGCATTCTTAATCTGGCTGAAATAACTTTAGTGCTATTGAATATTATATGAGAATTTGCAGGAATAATGTCTATAATATCCCGAAACATTCTGTCTTCAATTTTTCCGTTGCTCCAGCATAATAGTTTACTCGAATCTCTATTCTTTAATGGATAATCAGCAATTTTTGCTTTCGGCAATTCGTAGTTAAAATCAGAAAGTTTGATATTTGGTAAATAATTCATTTTATATTATATAAAACTTGAAATTAAAATATTTTAAAATGTAATCTGCTAATATTGTGCAAAAGTATAACTTTTCGCCAAATATTCACCAAAATTTTAGTTTTTATTATTTCAAAATTTTAGCAATATTCTAATAAAATACTCAGATAATTATAATTTATATCTCTGTAAACATAGATTATATCAATATTGAATGAACAAAACTCATAGATTATTCAATCATCATAAGAGTCGAATTATTTTATTTTGGCATATAACTTGTAATAATTCATACAACTGCGAAGAATTTTGCGGTTGAAGAGAAAATTATATTAATTAATGTCACAGGGAGGTTGACTATGCCTTTTGCGATAGGCGGAAATGCGAGGATACGCACGAACATTGCAGCGGAGAATGCTTATAATTCTCTTGAGGTATCGAATCGCAGTATATCATTACGTCAGTTGAGATTATCAACCGGTAAAAGAATTAACAGTGCAGCTGATGATGTTGCAGGTTATATTACTTCTCGTGCTTTGTATGCACGTAATACTTCACTCAAATCGGCTGTAAACACAGTGGGCGATGCTAAGAATCTTGCAAATATCATTATGGATTCTTATGAAAACATTGGTGACCAGCTTCAGAAAATCAAAGAAGCAATTTTGAACGCATCTTCAGGTGCAACCGGTACTGATGAAAAAGTTGCGCTTGCAAAGTCAGCATACAGATTAGCTCAACAAATTGATACCGTAGTTCAGTCAACAGTTTTCGGCGGAAGAAACCTTATTGATGGTACTTTTTCAACAGATTTCGTGATTGGTACAGATGCAACCAATAATCTAATCAGACTTTCAGTAGATTTATCTGCTACCAATACTTCTGATTTCAACGTTGCTTCAGCAAATGGATTCACAGTTGCTCTTGCAGGCGGAAATTTCGCAGGTATTGATGGATTGAACCTTGAAGAATTGAATGATGTAAATTCTACTGATCTTGGTTTATTCTCAAGAGATAATTTGACGGCTACTCTTAAAAGTATATCAGATGCAATCAATAACGTGAACAAAGTCGCTGCTTTTGTAGGCGGTATTGTCAACAGACTTGATTCGCAGGAAGATTTGCTTAAGAGTCAAATTGTAAACTATAACGCAGCTATATCAAGAATCGAAGATGCTGATGTTGCAAAAGAGCAGTTAGAACTTATTAAGTCGCAGTTCTTACAGCAGTCTTCATTGATTTCACTTGCACAGGCTAATTCAAATCCACAATCATTCTTACAGCTTATTCAGGGATAATAAATCTATACAAAATTAGATTTATCCCCTGAATTGAGCTAAGATGATTTAGTGTGCTTCAAACCAGTTACTGCCGGTGCCTGTATCAACTATTACAGGTACTTCGCCAAGTGAAAGTGATTCGGACATCAGCCTGATTACGTTATTTCGCAAATCTTTAAGTTCATCATTGTGAGCTTCGAAGACAAGTTCGTCATGCACCTGAAGCATCATTTTAGACTTGAGATTATTCTGAGTTATATATTTATGAATATTGAGCATTGCTATCTTCATCATATCTGAAGCAGTGCCCTGTATTGGCATATTTATCGCTCCCCGTTCTGCGGCGGTGCGTAAGTTTGCATTTCTACTGTCAATATTTTCAAAATATCTTCGGCGACCACATAGGGTTTCTGCATAACCTTTTTCACGTGCTGAGTTTATTGTTATATCCATATATTTACGTATGCCGGGATATTTTTCAAAATAATTATCTATTATTTCCTTTGCAGCAGTACGGGAAAGACCTAACCTTTGGGCTAGTCCAAAACTTCCCAATCCGTACATAATGCCAAAATTAACGGTTTTGGCAATTCGTCTCATATCCTGATTTACTTCTTCGATACTTATTCCATTGAGTATTGCAGCGGTTGCAGCGTGGATATCATTATTTTCCTTGAAAGCATTTATTAGATACTCATCTCCGCAAATATACGCCATTATTCTTAGCTCAACTTGTGAATAATCTGCCGACAAAATCACATAATCTTTATGCTGTGGTACGAAGGCTTTCCTTATTTCCTTACCTAAATCAGTACGAATCGGAATATTTTGCAAATTTGGGTCGGTGGATGATAATCTTCCGGTTGAAGCAACTGTTTGGTTATAAGTTGTGTGAATTCTGCCGGTATGTTTATTTATCAATTTTGGCAATGCTTCGACATAAGTTGACTGCAACTTTGTTATTTGACGATAATCCAGCACATATTCAGCTATCGGAAAAGATTCTGAAAGTTCTGTCAGAACCTGTACATCAGTGCTGTAGCCGGTTTTATTCTTTTTTTGTGCAGGAATCATCATTTTTTCAAATAGAATTTCACCCAGCTGTTTAGGAGAATCAATATTAAACTCCTGACCCGCTTCGCTATAAATTAATTTTTGCAATCTTTCAGTTTCTACTTTGATTATTTTTGAAATATCTTTAAGTGCATTTGTATTTATTGCCACCCCCTGAAACTCCATCAAATTCAAAACTTCGATTATTGGAAATTCTATATCATAAGCAAGTTTATTGAGATTTTCTTTTATAATCAATTTATCAAGAACATTTTTAAGTTTCAATGCAACATCTGCATCTTCACATGCATAATTTGAAATTTCTGATGGCGGAAGATCACGCATAGATTTTTGAGTTGCTTTTTTTTCTCCAATCAGAGATGAAATTGATATTGGTTTATAATTCAGATATTTTTCAGATAGTGCATCCATTCCGTGCTTCTGGTCAGGGTCAAGAATATAGGATGCAACCATCGAATCAAAAACGATCGGCGTTACGCCAATATTATGCCTTTTCAAAATAAACATGTCAAACTTAACATTCTGCCCGCATTTGCCTATTTTTTCATCTTCAAGAATCGGTTTTAATCTTAAAATAACATCATCTATGTTTAATGATTCATCCCATTTTTTGGAATTATTAATTTTTGGCTCTGAGAATAAGGATTCTTCTTCTTCTATGATTTCTTTTCCGATATATTCAACAGGAATATAATAACCTGTGCCTTCCTTAGCGGATAAAGAAATTCCAACAATTTCACAATTCTGTTTATCAAGAGAATCTGTCTCCAGGTCAAAAGACAATATTTCACTTTTTGATAATTCACTTATCACTAAATCAAGTCTGTCAAGTGAAGTAATCATCTCATAATTGGTCTCAATATTACCTAAAACTTCAGCAGATTGAATTTCGCTATCTTTCTTTTGAGCATTATTATTGTCGAAAAATCCTGCCGGAGCTTTGTTACGCCATTTAGATCTTATTGTATTGAAATTCATAATTTCAAAGAATTTATCCAACTCAATGAATTTTGCTTCCTTGATTACGCAATCTTCATAAGTGAAGTCAAGCTGAACATCTGTATCAATCGTAACCAAAATTTTCGACAGGAATGCCATATCCCTAGCCTCTTCAAATTTAGTCTTTAAAGATGTTCTTTCAATTTCATTCAAATTTTCATATATACTTTCGAGTGAGCCGTATTTTTGAACAAGTGGAATCGCTGTTTTTTCACCAACACCTTTTACTCCTGGAATATTATCTGATGAATCTCCTATTATTGCTAAAACATCAATAACTTTATCCGGTGTAACACCAAATTTTTCAATGACTTCAGGTATATTTATCCTCTCAAAATCCTCCCCTTTTCTACCCGGTTTAAGAAGTGAGATATTGCCTTCTACAAGCTGATAATAATCTTTATCAGAAGTCAGACATACAACTTCATTGCCTTGGGCTGCAGCCTTTTTTGCAAGTGTACCGATAATATCATCTGCTTCGAAGCCGGCTTTTTCAATTCTTGGAATCTTACTCAAATCTAAGAATTCTTTAATTCTCTTTAGCTGAGGAACAAGTTCTTCAGGAAATTCATCACGATTAGCTTTATATGCTTCATACATATTATGCCTGAATGTAGGCTCTGCCCTATCAAAAACCACTGCTATTTTTTCTGGATTAAATCTCTCAAGAAGAGAAGTTATCATATTAGTAAATCCAAAGACTGCGCCGGTTGGCTCTCCTTCGGAATTTCTCATTGCAGTATTAGACATTGCATGATATGCTCTGAAAACTAATGACATTCCGTCAATTAGATATAGTTTGCTTTGGCTCATAAATGAAAATTTTTATAATAATAAAAGATGTAGCGACGTATCAAACGATATTAATTGATAAAATATTTACAATATTCTCAAATCAATTTTGTCAGCTAATACGATTATATCGTTGATAATGTTGCTATTTATACCGTATTGTTGTTTTGGAATTTATTGTATATGACTAATCATATAATTAAATTTAATATAGAATAAGAATTTTTAATGAATTTAATCGTTAGTATGTTTAAGTCTTATGTCTAAATATTTTTATTGAAATTTACCGATTATGATAAAGAGGAATTTAAAATTAATTATAGCTGCATTATTATTTATAGTTGTTAATGTTTCATATTCCCAGAAGCTTTTAATCCCTATGGACTTGTCCCAAACAGACCATTTAAAAGCTTATGGAATAACCTACTGGCACTTAACAGAAGGCGGTACATCTGAATGGCTTCTAAATTACAGAGGTGGCTCATTTATGTTCGATTATAACGACAATCTTGCATCTGAATGTCGTATCCGTGGAGTATTTTTTGAGAGAATTAGCGACGCTGCCGGAAATTCCATTCTTGAAGAAGTTCGTCAGGAAGGTGTCAATATGGAAGCTGTGAAGCTGGAAAAAGCCCCTAAAATTGCCGTGTATGCCCCTCCTGGTGTTCAGCCATGGGATGATGCCGTTCGTATGGCTATGGAATATGCTGAAGTAAAGCATGATATTATCTGGGATGAAGAAGTACTCACAGGTAAATTGAAGGATTACGACTGGCTTCATCTTCATCACGAAGATTTTACGGGACAATACGGTAAATTCTGGGTAAGCTATCGTAATGCTCCCTGGTATATTCAGCAAGTAACTTTAAATGAAAGTGTAGCAAAAAAAATGGGATATCGTGATGTGTGTCTGCTTAAAAAAGCAGTAGCTCAGACAATCAGGCAATATGTTGCTTCCGGTGGATTTATTTTTGCGATGTGTACTGCAACTGACTCTTTTGATATAGCTCTTGCAACAGAAGGTATTGATATTTGCGAAAGTATGTTCGATGGTACTCCTGCTGATTATTACTCCAATGATAAACTAAATTTTGAAAATACATTTGCTTTCGAAAATTTCAGACTCATAATGGATCCTACTGAAGTTGAATTTTCGAATATAGATATAGGCGCTCAGAATATTAATAATCCGGATGCAGACTGGTTTACACTTTTTGAATTCTCTGCAAAATATGACCCTGTACCAACTATGCTTACTCAAAATCACGTGAATGTTGTTAAAGGATTTTTAGGTCAGACAACTGCTTTTGACAAGCAGTTTATTAAAAATACTGTTACAATTCTTGCAATTAAAGATGGTACTCCTGAAGCAAGATATTTGCATGGCAATATTGGTCGGGGTACTTTCACATGGTACGGCGGACATGACCCTGAGGATTATGTCCATAGAATAGGTGACCCGCCGACTGACCTAAATTTGTTCAAAAATTCTCCCGGTTACAGACTTATTCTTAACAATATACTATTTCCTGCTGCAAAGAAAAAAAAGCAAAAAACATAGTCATTGCATATTTTTTCAGAATAATTCGTCAATTTAATATTAAAAGTATTATTTTTGTGAAATATATAGTTAAATATAATTAGATAAATGAAATATATACAAACAATCTTATTAATTTTTGTCATTATTTTGGTATGTTTTGGGAATTTAAATTCCCAAAACATAGAAATTTCTGTTCAGGATACTGTTATAGACAGGGGTGGTACAAATGGTGTATTGTTCCAACTTAAACTTAACAATACTTCAATTAAAGAGATAATTACCGAATTTACTTTTGACGCAAATGTCATTGATATCAAAGCAGGTCCTTGGATTAAAATGCATGATAATCCATTTATTGATTCAATTTTAATAGCAACTGATTTAACAAATCTTGATAATGCAAGAGCTATCATACATTTTTGGTTTCCTGAAGTTTTTACTGAATTTATTAATTGGGGAATACCTGTCGAAGGTCTTGCAGGAGCTGATACAGTAACAATGCTTACGCCGGTTAAAGCATTAATTGATGGCGTCGAAATTCTTGAAACAAATTTCAAAGCAGGTAAAATCACCGTTCGGAGTTCATCAGTTGTACCCGGAATTACTGAAGGTCTTGGGCAAAATCGTCCAAACCCATTTTCAGACTGGACAACTTTTCCTTTTGGTATCAACAAAGAAACCAGAATCAGCTTTGCTGTTTACGCAATTGGAGGCAGGCAAATACTCGACAATAGTAATATAAATAATATTTTTAAAGTTCAGATTACCGATGAGTCCGGTAGCATTATTAATGATTATGAAAATATAAAATTTTCCCGTGGCAATTACCGATTATCTTTACAGCCATTTTCATGGGAATTAGCTTCAGGTGCTTATTTTATAATTATGAAAACTGAATCCGGTGTATTTAAAACCAATTTTATGTATGTCAAATAATTTCAAAAACTTGAAAATTTATCTAAAACATTTTATAATTACAGCCATTTTCCTGAGTTTAAGTGTAAATTTATATTCTCAGCAAGCTTTGGAAGAAAATATGGAACTTAAGTTCAAACAACCTGTAGGAACTGAATTCTGGCTAACATTCATGATGAATTTTCGCGACGATTCATCTTCTCCCAAAAATGCTCTTAACTTAGAACTTTTCATCACCGGTGATAAGGATGCAAGTGTATTAATTGAATGTCCTGCAATAAATTATACAGAAACACTTTTTGTTCCGGGCGGGACTGTAAGAAGTATATTGCTAACTGATAAAGTAATGATTAAAAGCTTTGAGATAATCGAAAGAAAACTTGCGGTTAGGATATCATCAGATAATCCGGTTTCTGTTTATGGACTGAACAGAAGATATCAGACAACAGATACTTACCTCGGTCTTCCGGTTCAGGTTCTTGGCGATGAGTATCGCGTTATGTGCTACCATGTTGCTGAAGAGTTGTCACCACTTTTTTCTATCGTAGCAACAGAAGATAATACCCTGGTTACAATTACTCCGAATGCTCTAACTTTCAAGGGCAAGAAAAAGAATGAAGCTTTTGATATTACATTAAATAAAGGTGATGTTTATCAAGTTCGCTCCGAAACAAACAGGATGCAGTTAAGACAACTTAAAATTAGTGAGCGCGAAATTGATTTAACCGGTTCTCACATCAAAGCAAATAAAAATATCGCAGTATTCAGTGGGCACGAATGTACTTATGTACCTGTCGGTCCACCTCGGATTAAAGCATGTAATCATATTGTTGAGCAGCTTCCACCTGTTAGTTCTTGGGGTAAGCACTTTTATATAGGCAAACTGAAAGGCAGGTCAACATTTACTTATAGAGTACTCGCTCACACTGATGGGACAAGGGTGTTTGAAAATTCAAAGTTAATTGCTACACTGAAAGCAGGCGATTTTGTTGAAAAAAATATAAACGAAGCAATTCAAATTACTGCTGACCAACCGGTATTGGTTTCACAATATTCACAAGGTTATGAAAACGGCGACCAAATTGGTGACCCTATGATGCTTTTAATCAGCCCGACTCAACAATTTTTGACTCAATACAGATTTGCAACACCTGTAAACGGTAGCTGGAATCACTATGTAAATGTAGTTGTTCCTACAAGAGCAATACAGACATTTGAACTTAACGGAAAAAAAGTTGACCCTAAAATTTTTGAACCACTCGGAATAAGTCGTTATTCCATTGCTTATCTTCAAGTACCATTTGGAACACATTTTATCAAAGCAAATGAGCCTTTTGGCATGTATTCTTATGGTTTTGGTTTTGGTGATGTTGATGCTTATGACGCTTATGGCAATATGGGCGGACAGTCATTTTTAGAATATGTTCAAGTTTCCGATACTATACCACCAACAGTAGATTTGAAAAAAGTTGAAGGTAAACAAAACATGATTTTGCGTGACGACCGTGCTGATGACTTGGGGCTTAAATCATTCAATATAATTGACAGCACAGGCATAAAGATAAATCACAATAAGATCATGGATGGAATGCTACAGCTTCCTGTTGATATTGAGCCGGTAGATTATAACACACCCGGACAACTTTATTTTGAAGTTGGCGACATCTCCGGCAATAAGGCTGAATATACACTCTGCTGGACAATAGATGAAATCACCGGACAATATGAATTTGTTCTTAATCCCGGATATATTAAAAGTTGCGTGCCCGAACCGGGCTTTGTTATCGGAGCTTTTGGCAGATATTCTATTGTGACACATTCTACAGGATTCTCTAAATCAGGTAATATTGCCGTTCCCGGTAACTTCGAATCAGCTTCAGGTGGCGGCGGTATAGCAGGATTATATTTATCCAAAAAAGTTATGCCTAAACTCAATTTGTCAGCACGTTTATCAATTGAGCAATTTGGCGGGACTATTGAGGCTCCTGACAGCATAATTTCCAGCAGACGTGATCCACAGACGGGCGGCTTGCTTCCATTTCAGGAAACGCATTATCTTGAGTTAAACAGTAGTTTCATAACTCTTTCTCTTGCCGGAGAATATTCGCTTGCAAGGTTTATTTCTGGGGTAGCCGGAGTGAACCTGTCTGTTAGAATGAATAACTCTATTGAGCTAAGACGGGCAATCACAATTCCTGATAATTTTGTTTATGCAAATGGAGAAAATCAAATTACTCTTAGCGAATTTGATAATATGACTTCACTTACCGCATTCAGATTTGGATTATTTGGAGGTCTTGGTGCATCAATACCTGTGTACCAAAGATTTTCAGGATTTATTGAAACAACTTATAATTTTTATCCAATGGATATAATTAATGATGGTGATTGGAAAATCAATAATTTGTCATTTATACTTGGTGTGAAATATCAACTCTGATTTTCTATAGAAAAAATTATGGCAGTGTTAGCAAAATCAATCGCAGTATTAAAAAAAGAATTGCTTAGTGAATTTCGTACAAGATACGCAATCTCTGCAATATTGCTTTTTGTACTTACTACAATAACAATGATTGTTTTTGCTACATCAGGCGATGTATTGTCTTCTGAAGTTGCTGCAGGTGTCCTTTGGATTGTTATGTTCTTCGGAGCAATGACCGGACTGTCGAAATCCTTTGTAAGTGAAGAAGAGCGAGGCACTTCCTTATATCTCAAGCTTGTAGCTGGCTCTTCAGCTATATATTTCGGCAAGCTGATATTTAATATAATTCTAAGTATATCACTAAACGTTGTTGCAGTTTTCCTGTTTTTTCTTTTTATCGGAAATATTGAAATAACTAATGCCTGGATTTTTATTTTGTCAATCTTAATGGGCAGCCTGGCTATAGCTTCAGCGACAACAATTATTTCAGCACTTATAGCTAAAGCAAATTCCAAAAATGCTCTTTTTCCTGTTCTGTCCTTCCCCATTATATTACCTGTAATAATACTCGGAATTCAAACTACTGTTCAGTCATTTACAGGTGCAGATTTCAGCGAAGCAAGGAAGGATTTTCAGCTTCTGTTCTCCTATTCAGGACTGATGATACTTGCTTCATATTTTCTATTTGATTTTGTCTGGAAAGAATAATAAAGGTTAATTGATATGGAAATTAAATTATATAATTCATTAAATAAAAATGTTGAAATATTCAAGCCGATTCGTGAAAATGATGTAAGGATGTATTCTTGCGGTCCGACTGTATATAACAATGCTCATATCGGCAATATGAGGGCATTTCTGTTTGCTGATTTGCTTCAGAGAGTGCTTCGTGTAGTTGGAAAATATGATGTCAAATGGGTAATGAATATCACAGATATTGATGACAAAACTATAAGAGATAGCCGTCCGGGTTCAGGAGCGTGGTTACCTGCGATGGGTGAGCAAACTGAAGACGCTAAAGAAAATCTGAGAATGCTTACTGAATTTTATCAGGATGCTTTCTTGGAAGATATATCAAAACTTGGAATTGATGTTGAGCATTTCTATGCCCTCCCTGCAGCTACAGATTTTATTGATGAAATGCAGACACTTATTCTGAGAATTATTAACAATGGATATGCTTACCTTTCGGGTGGCTCGGTTTACTTTGATGTTAATAAATGGCGAAAAGATGACCATTATGGCAAATTATTTAAAATAGACTTTGATAATTTCAGAGCCGGAGCTAGAATTGATGCAGATGAGTACGAGCGGGAAAGTGTAAGTGACTTTGTTCTATGGAAAGAGAAAAAAGATGGCGAGCCATTTTGGGATTTTGTTATTGATGGTAAAAATTATCAAGGACGTCCGGGATGGCATATTGAATGTTCAGCTATGGAGTATGAACTTTTAGAATTGCCTTTTGATATTCATACAGGCGGTGTAGATTTAAAATTTCCCCATCATGAAGATGAAATTGCTCAGTCTAAAGCTGGCTATGGATGTGAGCCAACTAATTTCTGGCTTCATAATGAATTTTTGGAAGTCGAAGGTGAGAAAATGTCCAAATCAGCCTGCAATTTTTTTACGGTCAAAGACTTGCTGAATAAAGGTCTTGACCCGATTGATATTCGTTTTTCAATGATGTCGGCACATTATAGAACAAAATATAATTTCACCTTTTCCGGAGTTGAATCTACGAAAAAAGCAAGAAAACGTATTCAAGAATTTATATGGGAATTGATTGATGACAGTCAAATTTCAGGTACTAAAAATGCGGATACTGATAAACTCCGAAATGATGTTTTTTCGGAGCTTGCCAACGACTTACATACTCCTAAAGCTCTAGCACATATTTTTACGTTTATTAACTCATCTGTTACAGTTGAATTATCTGAAGAAAGCAAGCTCGAATTAGTTGCATTCATCAATGAATTAAATCATATTTTTGAAGCATTCACTTTTGAACCTAAACCAAAAGAAGATTCATCAATTCCTGACAATATCATCAAAATGGCTCAGGAACGATGGGATGCTAAACAAAACCGTGATTTTGTAACTGCCGATACTGTACGTAAATCACTTGATGAACTTGGATGGATTATAAAAGACGCCAAGGATAGCTATGAAATAATCAAGAAATGAAATGATATGTCGTTTTCAATCGGAATTATTGGGATTGGCAAGCTTGGATCCGCTTTGACAAGAGAATTTGACAAAGTGGGTATGCTTGATTTTATAGTTTCAAAAAATACTGATTTAGATTTTGAGCTTTCTTCAAAGGTAAAAATTTTTAATAATATTGCCCATATTATCAAATTTCCCGATGTATTATTTATAACTGTCCGAGATAATCAATTATCTGATGTACTTGATACTCTGTTAGAATATCAAAACGGTAATTTAAATAATACATTTATCATTCACTGCTCAGGCTTTCTTCCAAAAGAAGAATTAGCCTTATTAGATGATAAAGCTAAATCTATAGCCAGACTTCACCCCTATCAGACATTTTTCATTTATAATAATAATATTTTTGAAAACGTAGCATGGACTGCAGACTGCTTTGAAAATGATAAATCAAAAATAATCGAGATTGTTTCCACTATAAATGGCAAAGTATTTTTTATAGATGAAATTGAAAATTTTCACAGCGACAAATACCATATATCAGCAGTTTTTGCATCAAATTATCAGACAGTTAATTTAAAATATGCTGAAAATATTGCTCGTCTAAGTGGAAACGACCCTGCAGAATTTATCCCTAAAATTGCAATTACTACTACACAAAATTCAATTTCTGAGATAAAAAGCACTTCTCAAAATCTTCCACTTACCGGTCCTATCGCAAGAGGTGATACACAAGCGGTATTAAGACATATTGAATCACTTAAAGACAATGAATTAGAACTTAAAGGTTATGTACTCTTCGGACTTGCGTCTGCGGAATTAGCCTATTCTGAAAAAAGAATTTCAATTGATATTTACTATTTGTTCAAAAGAATTTTTCTATCTGAAATAAATCAATTATTTTAGTTTTTATAATTTTTAAATTTTATTGGGAGTATTTATTATGAAGAGTTTATTAGTATTATTATTAACTGCATCAATAATAATTTTGATGTCATGCGGCGAAAAGTTTGATGAACTTAAGAATGTTGCTGAAGTCATTAAGAATGCACCTGAGGCAGCCGAAGAAATGTCCAAGTCAATTGATATGTCTGAGAAAAGAAGAGAAGAAAGAGTCCGAAAAGGCGACACATTAGCTTTACACTTTTCAGAATTACAAAAATACCTGCCTGAGTCATTGGATGGATTTACATCAGATGAACCTAATGGTCAGTCTACTAATATCACAGGCTTCTCGATGTCAACGGTGGAGAGAACATATAGGAATGATGAGACAGGAAGAACAATTAGAATCAATCTTATGGATTACAACGAATCTTATGCTATGTTTGCCGGTGTTGCATACTGGGCTTCATTGGGACTTTCAACTGAAACAAGCGATGGCTTTCAAAAAACTGTTAAAACCGATATTGACCATGTTTCAGGTTTTGAAGAATTCTCAAAAAGTCGTAAAAATGCAAAACTCTCCTATGCAATTGGTTACAGATTTATGCTTACAATTGAAGATAATCAAGCAGATAATATTGATTACATAAAGAAAATAGCCGATAAAATTGACATCAAGAAATTAGCTAACATGTAAGATATCTATTTATTGTAATATATATAAAGCTGTATCAGTTTACTTTTTTAATAAAGTTTGTTGATACAGCTTTTGTAATATAATTAAGGTTATTCAGCATATCTGTCTTTTATCGAGCCTGAATATAACTTAAAGTTGCAAAACTTACATTCAATAGCTCCGTTCAAAACGCTAAATTTCTTGTTTGATTTAAGCCCAACTGATTTCTCTGCTTGTTTTGATGAAATTAAAATCCATGCATTAAATCCATGATAATCAAATTTCAATTTGTTCCCAATATCCCTGTAAACTTTTTCAATATCCTGATTTTTGAGTCTTTCACCATATGGTGGGTTAAGCATAATGATACCGGAATCACCCTTAGGTTCGGAATTGAAAAAATCTTCCTGAGAAATCACGACTGTTTTTCTCATTTCAGGATGTCTCATATTCAGCTTGCTTACTGCTACTGCTTTTCCGGAAATATCTGAAGCATAAAAATTAATTTTTACGGGCTTAATTAATTCTTTCGACTCTCTTAGGACTTTTTTCCAAAGTTCCGGTTCATAATTTGACCAGCTCATGAAGCCATATTTGAACTCTGTTCTGGGTGGTTTGCCGGATGCAATACTGAATGCTTCTGTGGTAAAAGTTCCCGAGCCGCACATTGGGTCATAGAAATCAACATCAGCCTTCCAGTCTGTTAAAAGTATAAGACCGGCTGCTAAGACCTCATTAAGCGGTGCATCAGTTTGAGACTGTCTGTATCCGCGCTTGTGCAGACTGCTTCCTGAAGAATCAAGTGAAATTGTACACTCATTTTTAAAAATATGAACATTAACCATCAAATCAGGTGATTTCGTGTCTATACTGGGTCTTGAGCCATGTTCCTCTCTTATCCTGTCAACGATAGCATCTTTTACTTTAAGGGCAACAAAATTTGTATGATTAAAAGGTGAGGAGTTTATGCTACTATCAACAGCAAGAGTTTTATTTGGCGTTATATAATTATTCCAGTTGACTTTTTTGACATTTTTATACAAGTCATCTTCGTTACGAACTTCAAAATCATCAATTGGAATAATTACTCTCAGAGCTGTTCTTAGCAAATGATTTGCCTTATATAACAGTTTCAGGTCACCATTAAATTTAACAGCTCGGTTTAAAATTAATATATCCCTGCCTCCAAGAGCTGAAATCTCATCGGCAAGGATAGTTTCAAAACCTTGAAATGTTTTGGCTATCATACCAAAACTGTCATTAAATTCTTTCAATTTATCTCTTTACAAATTTAGAAAATGAGTTATTTACTCTTATTGTGTAAACTCCGGGATTGAGTTTCGAAACATCAACTGAATTAGCACCGGATATAGCATTATGACGAATTAATTCCCGCCCAAATAAATCGAAAACAGTTATAAGCGTATTTTCCCCAAATTCTGTATTGTTAAAAATCAAAAAGTCATCTGTCGGGTTTGGATAAATTTCAATATTATTAGAAATTAAATCTTTTACAGAGGTAAGAATCTCTGAGCAAAAAACATCGCCTGTTACTGCCTGAACTGCACAATTTCTAAAAATATCACCTTTTGTCATACTGATAGCCCAAAGCGGCTCTACTTCCATATTTAATGGATTTAGTCCTACAAAAAGAACGACAAAAATCTGCTCAAAAGGTTGGTATTGAGAATAAAAATCAGCGAAATCACTGTTTGTATTTAGTCTTGTCATCATTGCATCGCTATCCATCCAGTTGTAATCATCAATTGTAACACCATCACCCAACTCAATATCAAAA
This sequence comes from Ignavibacteriota bacterium, assembly GCA_019637995.1. NCBI lineage: Bacteria > Pseudomonadati > Ignavibacteriota > Ignavibacteriota bacterium. Next base: position 744,805 of record JAHBUQ010000001.1, on the reverse strand, counting down.
TCATCTAAACTCAAACCTGGAATTTCAAATGTAAGAAAATCACCGATTATGGGCTTGACGATAAACACTGCAGATGAAGATTCAGAATCACCATCAACTAAAACATAAGCCCAACCGGTAGCACTCCCGTTATTCATATCAATTTCGATTGTTACGTCGAACCCATTAAAATCAATTGATTGATTAAAAGTACCCATGAATTGAATCTTAGGATTAGCCATATTCAAGGTTGACTTACCAAAATCAATGGCTTTTGCGTATCCGGCTTTTGCTTTGAATTTAGTCAAAAGCTGAGCATTTGAATCAACTGCTGTTAAAAGCAGCAAAACAGTAAGTAGTATAATAAGTTTTTTCATAAATTTTGAAGATTGAATTAGTTTGACATAATATTTAATATAATACGAATATAATTCAGATTAGTTTTGAAATAAATTATTCTCAGTAAAAATTAAATTACAGTTTTCAACAAAATTCAATTTAACTCATTCTTAACATATCATTTATTAATACTTCATACTAAAGTTGCATTTTTGTATTGAATGGTTTTAGCAATATTATATAATTATCGGAGGATTTATTTTGAAAAGTAAGGTATATGCCTTAGGCTTACTATTAATGTTGGTACTATTTAGTACATCCTTTTCACAATCAAATGGTGAAATTACCGGTCAAATCATTGATGAAGAAACCGGAGAACCTTTACGTCGCGCTACAGTAACTGTTATTGGAACTAAATTAGGCGGTTTTTCAGATGTTAAAGGTGATTTTAAAATTAAAAATTTGCCGGAAGGTAAATACAATATAAAAATTAGTTTTGTTGGTTATCTCCCCAGAGAACTTGCAGATGTTATTGTAGTACAAGGCAAAGCGACTTCAATTGGGAAAATAGTTTTAGGTCTTGAAAAGAAAACAACAGAAGAAGTTTATGTAGAAGCAAGACGAATTAATGATAATGAATCTGCAATATTAGCTGTACGCAAAAATGCAGCTCAGGTGAGTGATGGTATAAGTCAACAGGAAATGTCACGTCTCCCCGACTCAGATGCCGGACAGTCTCTAAAGAGAGTATCCGGTGTAACACTTGTAGATAACAAGTTTGTGTTTGTGCGAGGTTCGAGCGAACGTTACAGCAATACAACGCTTAACGGTGCTTCACTAAGCTCAACAGAGCCGGATAAGAAAGCTTTTGCTTTCGATATGTTTCCGTCGGAATTCCTTCAGAATGTGAATATTGCTAAATCATTCACCCCAGACCTTCCGGGTAACTTTGCAGGGGGATTGGTTCAGTTAAATACTGTGGATTTCCCTGATGGTCATTCCTTTAAGGTCTCTTATTCAAATTCTTACAACACCAATACAACGTTGAAAGGAAATAAGTTTCTCCAAACTGCAGGCGGTGCAACTGACTGGCTCGGTTGGGATGACGGAACAAGAGCACTTCCATCTTCTGTACCATCTACTCGCCGTGAGCTGGATGCTCTCAGAACTGCCGCTTTGAATCCTGCTGACCAAACAGGTGCAAGAGACAGATATGAAGGTATGCTTCAATCTTTCAATAATAATATCTGGCAGCAAAATCCCTCAACTGTCGGAGCACTTTCAAATTCAAGCATTGGATTAAACTATTCTGATCTATTTACATTATTTGGAAATGAATTTGGAATTTTAAGTTCTGTTAACTGGGGACAAACCTTTGGTATTAATGATATACAAAGAAACGCTTTAATGGCTGACGGAAGTACATTCTTTCGCTCAAATGGAACTCAGGCAACACGCTCGGTAAGTATGGGCGGATTGGTTAATATGGCTTATAAATTTGGTACATCATCATCAATAAGTTTCAGAAATGTTTATAATCGCTCTGCTGATGACGAGACAGTATCACTTCACGGTCAGGACAGTGCTTATCAGTTTATTGATTACAGAAACTTTTCAACTCAGTATGTTGAGAAAGAGATCTTTTCTACTCAGCTTGGTGGAGAGCACGCACTAAGTTTCGGAAATATGCTTATCGAATGGAATACAGGCTATTCATACGCAAACCGCTACGAACCGGATTTCAGAAAAGTACGTTATGACAGACAGCTTTATGATTTAGAATTTGACCCCAATACACCATACTTCATTCAGCTACTTCAAACTGAGCAAGGTGATGGAGGAAGAGTTGGAAGATTTTTCTCAGATATGATTGATAATACATTTTCAGGTAAAATTGACTTCACATTACCACTTACGAGTTCAATTAAATTAAAATTTGGAACTTTGGCAGAATTTAAAGACAGAGATTTCGGAGCACGCTCACTTACTGTAATTCCTCCACCAACGGGTCAATGGTTGAATCCAGATATTGAAGCATTGATGAATGATTATGAAAATCCACAATTGCTATTTGCAAGTGAAAATTTCAGAGTGGAAGACGGTTTAAGAATTGGTGAAGAAACCAAACTTAGCGACTCATACAAAGCAGATGAAGAGCTTGTTGCCGGGTATTTAATGCTTGACGTTCCCTTTGAATTAGGAAGCGAAAGTTTAAGATTCATTGGTGGTGTACGCTATGAAGACAGCCGCCAAATTATGAATACTTTTGATGTTAATGATGAACTTGTTAATACAGTTAATCATTTTCAGGATTTCTTGCCTTCACTTAACTTGATGTGGAGATTAAATGATAAAAGCAATATCAGAGCTTCTGCTACTCAAACTCTTTCAAGACCATCATTAAGAGAATTGGCACCATTTGCATTCTATGATTTCGTTAATACAATTTTGGTATTTGGTAATCCAAATCTCCAAAGAACATTAATTCAAAATTACGACTTAAGATATGAAATATTCCCTAACCCTGGTGAAGTAATTTCTGTAAGTGCATTTTACAAAAATTTTGAAAATGCTATCGAAGAAACTATTCAACCACTTCAAAGTGAATTAGGTAAATCTTTTGCAAATGCTGAAGGTAGTGCGATAAATTATGGAGTTGAACTTGAGTTAAGAAAAAGTTTTAGTTTTATAAGTAATGCTTTAAGACATTTTGCATTAAACGTAAACCTTTCTTTGATTAATTCTGAAATTACAGTAAAGCAAGGTAACGCAGTTGATACAAGATCTATGTGGGGACAATCACCTTATTCTTTAAATCTTGGAATATTCTATCTTAACCCAGAAACACAAACATCTATTAACCTTGCATACAATACTTATGGCAGAAGAATTATGCAGGTTGCTTTAGTTGGAATGTATGATTTTGAAGACCCACATATTTATGAAATGCCAAGAGATATTATTGACTTATCAATATCCCAACCGGTTTTCAATAATAAAATGGATTTGAAACTAATTGTTCGCGACCTTCTTAATCAGCATTTAATCTGGGAACAGGGTGGTAGAACATTTGCATCAAACTTACGCGGTACTACTATAGGCTTGAGCCTTGGATACCGCCTGAATTAAGAAATTATTTTTCTTTTTTGTTTAAATTTTATAGGATTATTTTCCGATGAATCGTATTTTTCTCTTTGTAATAGCATTTTTTGCTGTAACGCTTGTGGCTTATTCACAGCCAACTTCTGTAAGACTGATAAACCCTGCCGGCGGTGAAGTATATCGCCCTGGTGTTTCTATTGACTTGGTATGGGATACTACCGGAACTTTAGGTGCCCGCTGGACATTCCAGTTTGCTACATCTGCAGATGGTCCTTGGACTAATCTTCCGGCTGCTTCAAATATTCTTGACTCAGCGGCTCGTCGTGGCCGATATGCAGGTGGCTTCCGTACTCCGGCTGTTGCTACAACTTCCGGTTATGTCAGAATGATACTTGTCAATCCTGACGGCACTCTCAATGAAGCAGTTCAGGATAGAAACGACAATCCGTTTACAATCGAACAGCCACAGGTAACAGCTCCTGACTCAGTTTTGAAAGACCCTATTCAGGGTAAAGTATTTCTTTCAAGAACTAAAATTTATGGTCTTGACGGTTATGTATATGTTGATGATGGTGGTGAATTACACATTCAACGCGGTACAATAATAATTGGTGATACAGTAGGACAGAACTCAGCAATCTGTGTTAATCGTGGTGGTAAATTATTCGCAAGAGGTACAAAAGAAGACCCAATCGTTATGACAAGTTCTGCAGCTCCCGGACAAAGACGTGGTGGAGACTGGGGTGGCTTGCTTATTTGCGGTAAAGCATCAACAAATCATCCGGGCGGTGAAGCTCAGTTAGAAGGTGGTATTGCCGATGCAGCAGGTGTGCGTGGCTGGTTCGGTGGAAAAGATAATCCTGATGACAACGATAATAGTGGACATTATGAATATTTAAGAATTGAATTTGCAGGTATTGCCGCCGCTCCTAATCAGGAATTAAACTCTTTGACAATGGGCGGCGTTGGACGTGGTACTTTCTTTAGTCATATCCACGTAAGCTATGCAAATGACGATGCTTACGAATGGTTCGGTGGTACTGCTGATGCTAAATACCTTATTGCAACAGGTACTCTTGATGATGACTTGGATTGCGACAATGGTTTCAGTGGAAGAATTCAGTTTGCATTGACGCAAAGGCATAAAGACCGTGCAGACGTATCAACATCACAAACTTGGGAAACTGATAATAACTCATCAGGAAATTATAATTTGCCTCTTACATCTCCTGTATTCTCGAATGTAACGGCAATTGGTCCATTGCAAGATACAAGCTGGACTGCTTCTGCTACAGGCGCCGCTCCAAATACTTATCATACAAGATTTGGTGCTGCAGCTCAGATTCGTCGTAATGCGCGTACTTCTATATTTAATTCAGTAATTGCCGGTTGGCCCCGCGGTATTGAAATTTTATCAGCACAAGGTCAGCTTGCTGCTTCACGCGATTCATTATTGTTCAGAAATAACAGTATGTTCGGTATAAAAGGACAAACTTTAAGACTTGACGGAACAACTCCGGGTATTCCTGCAAACTGGCTTGAAACTGCTGCTTATAACAACTATGCTGATGTTTCAACACCAAATAATGCAGCTCTTTCAAATCCTTTTTATGTTGGCAATGCATTCAATGCAGTACCTCTATCAAATGCAAATTACCTGAATAATGCATCATTCACAAATGGTAATGATGTTGTGAAAATTGACGACCCATTTTTCGACAGAGTTCCTTACCGTGGTGCTTTCAGTCCTGTTATTGCTGAGCGTTGGGACTTACCATGGGCTGAATACGACCCAATCAACAAACTATATGAAAGAAAATCACCTGCTTCAGTGGAAACAGGACATCAGTGGATTCTTGATGTAAATATCTATCCCAATCCTGCCAACAATGTTTCATCTATCATCTATCAGTTACCACAAGATGAAGTTGTTACTATTAAAATGTTCAACACAACTGGCACTTTAGTAAATACAATTGCACAGGGGCTTTCACAAAATCAGGGATTCTATGAATTCTCAATTGATGTTCGTGACCTTGCAAATGGTACTTATTTTGTTCAGATTCAAACAATGAATGGTGTTGTAACAAAACAACTTAATGTTATCAGATAAGAAATTGTTGCCCAAACAACATATTCACTAATCACTTAAATAGCGTAGAGCCAAAAACTCTACGCTTTTTTTTTGACTTTTATTGAGTTAGTTTGTGCCTAAGTGGTTATTAAATTAAAAAGTCTGGCTTCAATATCACTCTTTATGCTTTAATTTTTACTTTTCATAGTCAATCAATATCTTCCCAAATTTAATTTCATTTTCTATTGATACAGAATAAAATAATAATCTGGAATCAACATAATTCAAGTTTAAAACAAGCTTATTAAATCCTTCGTAAATAGCATGAGTTCCAATAAGTAATACTTTCCCACTTAAATCAAATACTTTAACAATACCATCGCCGTTAATGTTTGATATTAAAACAATATTTGCACTATTATTTTGAACAGGATTTGGATGAGCACCTAATAATTTAAATTTTGAGATAGCATCACTATTACGAACGCTTACAGCCGAACTTCGGCTTATTTCTGTAACTCCATTATTTGAACCAATAAGAATTTTGCCGTCATCGCTCACATCTATAGAATGATTTATATTTGATACAATACTTGAATTATTTAAATTGTAATTTCTTATGAGTACATTATCTGAATCAAACACAAATACACCTAAATTTGTAGCATAAAATATCTCACCTGCCTTATTAACAGAAAAATCAAATATGTTAGAATTCGCAGGCAAATTCGGCTGAAGATTTATTATTCCTGCTGACGATAATATCGAAATTCCACTATTATGATAAGCGATTGCGCCATTCTCAATTTGTTTAAGTTTGCTGACTTTTTTTCCGGATAACTCACTTGAAAAATTTTGCCATTTATTCTGAAAGTCATATTCATAAAGTCCACTCAATTCATCAGTTGCACCAAAGAATGAAACAAGCAAATTGCCATTTGAATTAATGGCTAAGCCGGAAACATGATTTGATGGAATGTTTGAGTTGTCAGTTCTCATAACTTGAAAACGGTCCCCGCTGTAATAGTGCAATCCCGACGGTGATACTTCATCTTTCGAGCCACGTCCGTCTGCACCAACGCCAGCCCAAAGGGTTTCATCCATTGATTTGGAAACCATTCTGAAGGATGTTCCAGCTGAAGATAAAAACTGAGTTTTTTGACCATATTCATAAGCCAAAACATCACCTGCGGTTGTAGCAAAATAAAAATTTCCGTTATCATCCACGGCTCCGGCTCTTGACTCTCTTGGTGCAACTGTCCTACCATCTGGTGACTCGTAATCAAGAATTACCCGATTACTTCCATCCCAAACGGAGATACCACGTGAGCCTCCAAAACCATAAAAATTGCCGAAACTTGTTATTGAATAAATATCCGGTGAAGCAAGAGCATTACCAACATGGTAATATTTGTAATTCTCCTCAGATGGTTTGTCACTTATCTGAAAGTCAAGATTAATAGTTTCAGGAGTTGTACTATTCTTAGTAAATTCATAGATTGAAGAGCTGCTTACTGACCACTTTGGTGATTCCCAAATTAAATTGGAAGCAAAGGCATTTGGTAGGGCTTCTAATTTTATTCTCATACCTTCACCCCAATGAAAATCAACATCGCCTTGGTAGCGGGTGGGTGTTAGAAAATTATTTGACGAATTTGAATATGATACTTCAAAAATAGCTTCGGGTGGATTAACCTTTACTTTTGTGAATTTCACTTTCTCAGCAAGTCCAAGATGAACTGCAGTATAATATGAAATTCCACCTGAAAAACTAGATGCCATCATAGAGGGTTGTACCGGATAATTTCTCCAGTGAAAATTGCCGTTTGAAGCACCGTTTCGTGATTGCTGACTTCTTATCATAGCATAATCGAATTCCCAATATTCATCAAATCCGCCATAAATATGCCCGACTTCATGTGTGAATGTGAAGCCATTAGTTGTACTTCCTCTCGTCAGGACAGTTGATGGACCTTTTAATGAAGCGTGAGCCCGTACAGAAAATGATCCTTCCAAAATAAATGCACAGAATGCCCAATCAGTTTCTTTTTCATTTCGTAAATCATGTGAAAACTTTCTCATTCTCTGAATAATATTTCCATTAATATATCCTAATTTTTCCATAATCGGAATTTGAAATTTGCTGTCATTACTTGATAAACTTGTATAACCTTCGGTTGGGTCAAAATCAACCTGAGTGACAGGGTTATCATAGCCATAAATTTGAATTTCAAATGATTTATCATGCCCGAAAGCTTCTGCAACATCAGTCCACCAGGCAAGATTAACTGCAATATTTGCAATTGCAGAATTTTGTTTAATCAAATCCCATGCAGGAGCTCCGGAATTCTTAGCTGTTGTATTATTTACAAAAAAAATAGCAGCTGTTGAAGTTCCACGCATATACTCACTTGTCATGTTTGAGTCAATTATAATTATATCTTTATATGGTAAAGCATTTTTGACTAAATTTGTCATAGTGTAATCCTCATCCTCAGGCAACCAATATTTTGGTTTGTCATACCATGACTGTATCCATAGTCCATCAGGATTCCCAACACTATCGAGATATAAATCAATGTACTTAAGTGTCTGTGTATAATATGCAGAATCTGAACGAGCACCATTTGAATTGAATATCATGTTTACTTTCATCCCTAAATTCCGGGCATTCTTTTCAAGTTCACCAATTCGCTTCAACCAATCAACACTCTCAATGAGTTCGGGTTGATTAGTCTGAGCAATACCAATAGCATAATCAAAAGGATTATCAATAGTCAATCCGTTAAATTTATACTTGTTATCGCGATTTCGCATCCTTAGTTCATTCATAATACTCTGATATTGTCCATAACCATTAGAACTACCGTCTATGCTGAAATATGCAGGCGTATTGCCCCATGCCCAATTAGGAAAATTTGTAAGCAAATTAATCTCTATATCAGGTATAGCATCTTTCCAAAGGGTTAATACTTCAAAAAGTTCATCCATCGCACTCTTTAATGTATGATAATCCTGCATTTTGTTATTAGGAAATAACATTCTGCGAATTGGTCCATCAAAATCAAGAATATCAATTGATTTATCTGGTGAAATTGATTTAATTAAGTTTATGAGTGGCTCAACCGCTGCAAATTCCTGAGCAAATGATGCTTCAGCAGATTGTTCGCTTTTATCGGCGTGCCAGTCGAGTAAGCCACCTACTTCTATTGCAATTTTTATATTGTTATTAATCAAAGATGATATCAAAGCACGGGCTTTCTCCTCATTAACCCGCTCATTTATATCGCCAATATATATTTTTAGAATGTCAAGATTTTCAAGTACTGTTTTCCATTGCTCAGTGTCATAAAGTTCCCAGGGATTTTTATAGCACATAAGAATTCTTTTACCTGATAAATTTTGAAATATCGGAATTTCAGAATGTTTTTCAGAAATTTCTTTTTGATTATGATTATCAATACAGCCGCACCCTGAAGAACAATTGTGACTTTCAATTTCCTTTAGAAATTCTGTTTCATACTCTGGATTAACTTTGTAATTAATAATTTGATTTAACAAATCATTATTTGAAAGCAATTCCGGGTCAAGTCTGCTCTTGTCAAAAATTGAAATCTTATCAAGTTTATTTATTATTATTTGTTTTTCATATTTACTTTTGAGTATTATAATACTATCAATCTTTACTGCTACCCGGAAGTCATGATTTCTCAAAATTGAATTTATATCATCTGTTGATAATTCAGAATCATGAACAATGCCATAAAAAGTATTGTTTTCTACTGCATTGGCAACAAAAAAAATATTTAAGTAAATTATAAAAGTAGTCAAAATTATTCTATTCATTATAGCTCCATTAAATAAATAATAATAGCAAAAATATAATATTTTCACTTAATAATAATTACACATTAATATAAATTTCGTTGCAAAGAAAAATCAAAAAATATTTATTCAAATAATTAATTTAAAATTATGTTGTTTAAAAAAATATTATTATTTTTAAGTATAAACAAATTCCATTTTTAGAATAATCAAAAGTATTAAGAAGGTTAATGTAATGAATAGAGCATTTTCTCTTTTCGCAGTTTTATTATTAATAGTTTCATCTTGCCAGGTATATAAAGGTGAAAAAGAAGCTGTTTTGCCTGATTTGGCACCGCCTCCCGGCTACAATCCACAATTTATTGTAGATGTCAGGGATGTTAAGAACCATGAAATAAAGGAACCGCAAGTAATCATATCACGTGTTGAAGCTAAGAATTCCGACAAAGTGAAAATGTATGTACATTTTATTGACCAGTCAAGTTTTTATATGACCGGAGCTGCAACAGCCGACTGGTTAAAGAAATGGTGTAAAGGAACAGTTATTACTAACGGAGTTGAAGTTCCACTTGAAAAAATGACTGTCCGCGAGAGCACTATAAAAGACCGCAAACCAATGGCACTGTCTGTAGTTATGGACCTTAGCGGTTCGATGGGAAGCGACAGAGCTTTTGCTTGTCAGGATGCAACGATAGATTTAATCAAATCTATGAAGAATACAGACGCTATGTCAATTATCAAATATGACGGCAAAGTTTCTCTGGAGGTTCCTCTGACCACATCCCAATCAATTCTTCTTGCCGGTATGAAACGAAATGGTCTTGAAGGTTTCGGTGGCATGACAGCGGTTTCAGATGCTACTATGCTGGCAATTGAAGAAGTTGCAAAAGCTGATAATGCGATGCAAAGAGTTGTTATGGTATTTACTGATGGACATGATAATTCGTCAAAATTTCCTGTGAATGATGTAATTAAAAAAGCAATTGAAAATAATGTTATTGTTTGCGCTGTGGATTTTGGGTATGGAATAAACAAAGGCTTTATGGAACAATTTTCGAATGGAACCGGAGGAATTTATCATCACATATATCAAAAAGATGAGTTCAAACTTGCTTTTGATGATTTATACAAAAGATTCGAATATTTCTACGTTGTTGAATTTGAACAACCTGATTTTGGCGACCACAAGATTGTTTTGTCATTATGTCTTGAGAATAAAGTTATTTCTGACACTGTATCTATCAACAACCTGCCTGATATTGGTTTCATCAATCTTCTTGCTGTATATTTCGACAGTGATAAATCCACAATAAAGGGCGAGTCAGCTAAGGCAATTAAAAAAGTAGCTTCTATGATGAAACTTTATCCCGGAATGGCGATTGAGCTGAGGGGACACACTGATTCAAGTAATCGTACCGGTGACCCTAATCACAATATGAAGCTATCGCAATCAAGAGCTGATGCTGTAAAACAAGCTCTTATCAAAGAAGGTATTTCAGAAAACAGAGTTACATCTAAAGGATTTGGTGAAACAGAACCGATTGCCGATAATGATACGAATGAAGGTAAAGCAAAAAATCGCCGTACAGAGTTTGTAATACTAAGAAAATAATAAATATACTCTTAAAGTAAGATAATTGCGATATTAGTTTATTATTTTGTTTAAAATTATTACTTTTGAAGTGTATGATTTAGCAAAATAAATAAAAATTAATATTATGATGAAAAAAATCGGCATAAGACACGAAGATAAGTATTTATCGGAAAAAAGAGTTCCACTGATACCTGATGATATTAAATCACTTACTGAAAAATATGAAATTGAATTTAAGATTGAAAGCAGTGGAAAAAGAATTTTTTGTGATGAAGAATATCAAATAGTCGGCGCCAAAGTTGTAAACAACATTGACGATTGCGATATAATTCTCGGGGTCAAAGAAATACCTGTAGAAAAACTTCTCCCTACAAAGACTTATATTTATTTCTCACATGTAATCAAAGGTCAGGGCTACAATATGCCGATGCTGAAGCGATTAATTGAGCTGAACTGCAATTTGATTGAGTACGAAAAAATCGTAGATGAAGCCGGAAGACGTCTGATATTTTTTGGAAGATTTGCCGGACTTGCTGGTATGATAAATACTCTTTGGTCATTGGGACAACGATACTCAAGACTTGGAATAAATACCCCTTTTTTGAATATTAGACAAGCTCATACTTACAAGTCACTTGATGATGCTATATCAGATGTTAGAAGAGTTGGTGATCTGATACGCAAAGATGGTCTTCCTGATGAAGTTCTGCCTTTTATAACTGCTTTTACAGGTTATGGCAACGTGAGCCGAGGAGCATGGGAAATATTCGACCTTCTTCCCTACCAAGAAATATCTCCCGAAGAAATTCTTACAGCAGAAGTTGATAAACACAATTTATACAAAGTAGTATTCAAGGAAAAAGACTTAGTTGAAAAGATTTCAGGTGAATTTGAACTTCAGGATTATTATGACAATCCATCTGATTACAGAGATAAATTTCATCGCTATTTACACAAATTGTCTTGCGTAGTAAATGGGATGTATTGGGATGAACGATATCCTCGAATAATTACAAAAGATCTTCTGAAAGATTTATTCGAAAGCAATCATCTGAAACTTGCTGTAATTGGTGATATTACTTGCGACCCCGAGGGCTCAATCGAATGCACACACAAAGGCACAGAAATTGAAGACCCTGTGTTTGTTTATAATCCATCAACTCAAACTTCAGTAATGGGATTTGATGGCGACGGTGTGCTTGTAATGGCAGTAGATATTTTGCCAAGTGAACTTCCAAGAGAGTCTTCAATTTCTTTCTCTAACGCTTTAAGTGATTTCATCCCTGAAATTGCTGAAGCAGACTTCAATGCAAATTTTAATGCAATAAAATTACCTCTACCAATAAAATCAGCGTTAATATTATTAAATGGACAATTAACTCCGGACTATAAATACCTTTCGGAGTTTCTATAAATAAGTAATTATATTGAGAAAAAACCAATGAAAAAAATTTTAATTTTGGGTGCAGGACTGTCTTCATCCAGTCTGATTAAGTATTTGCTTGATACAAGCGATGAATTTAATTTAAAAATAACTGTTACAGCTCTTGACATTAAAGATGCCCAGAAAAAAATCGGTGGACATCCGAATGCCGTTGCTTTAGAATTTGATACAGCACATATCAAAAAGCTGCCCGAGCTTATAGCTGATTGTGATGTTGCAGTTTCGCTACTTCCTGCAAAATATCATCCAATAGTTGCCCGTGAGTGTCTTCGTCAGAAAAAACACATGTTCACAACATCTTATGTATCACCAACTATGCAGAAATTAAGTAAGCAGGTTAGGGAAGCAGGACTGCTATTTTTGAATGAATGTGGAGTTGATCCGGGAATTGACCATATGTCTGCTATGAAAATAATTGATGAAATCCGCTCAAAAGGTGGTAAATTAATCAATTTTGAATCCAATACAGGCGGGCTTGTTGCCCCGGAATTTGACAACAATCCATGGCACTATAAATTTACTTGGAATGCCCGCAATGTCATTCTTGCAGGGCAGGCAGGAGCAAGATTTTTACATAATGGTAAAGTTAAGTATATTCCCTATCAGCAGCTTTTCAGCCGAACCGAGATTGTGCAAGTTCTTGATTATGGTGATTTTGAAGTTTATGCAAACAGAGATTCATTTCTGTATAAAGATATTTACGGTTTAGATGGAATACAGACATTATTTCGTGGTACGATGAGGCGACCGGGTTATTCAGATGCATTCGACTGTTTTATTAAAATCGGTCTTACGGATGATAACCTGATATTGGAAAACTCTGAAGAACTAACAAACAGGAGTTTTGTTGACTCATTTCTTCCAGAGAATCCCGAATTATCTGTTGAAGAAAATTTATGCAGATATCTTGGAATTACGCAAGAAAGTAATGAATTTCAAAAAATGCAATGGCTAGGTTTATTTGAAGATGAACCTATTAAACTAAAAAGAGCATCCGCTGCAAAAATTCTGCAATCTGTTATTGAAAAAAAATGGCAGCTTGCGGAGCAGGAGCTCGATATGGTTGTTATGCAGCATCAGTTCATTTATGAACTTGGTGGAAAAAAATTTGAACGGAAATCCTCACTTGTTGTAATTGGTAAAGACAGAACACATACTGCTATGGCTATTACAGTTGGAACTCCGCTGGCTATTGCTATAAAACTATTTTTAACCGGAGAAATTAAAGCTTCAGGTGTAGTAATTCCCGTTAAACCAGAAGTTTACAATCCAATACTTGATGAATTAGAGCAATATGGTGTAAAATTTATTGATGAGGAAAAAGAAATTATTTAGCTGTATTAACAAAATAAAATCAAAAAATTTGGTATAATTCAAAAATATTTATACTTTAAAATTCTTAAGATACACAATTTTGATAAGTTATTTCAAAATTGTGTTTTTTATTCCAAAATAATATCACAGATTATGCAAAGAGAACGTTGGGGTACGCGAATTGGATTAGTACTTGCTATGGCAGGTAATGCAGTTGGTCTTGGCAATTTTTTAAGATTTCCTGTGCAGGCAGCTCAAAATGGCGGCGGAGCCTTTATGATTCCGTATTTTGTAGCTTTTTTACTTTTAGCAATTCCACTAATGTGGATTGAATGGGCTACAGGAAGGCTCGGCGGCAAACATAATCACGGTTCATTGCCCGGTATGTTTGATGTAATGTGGAATCATCCATTTGCTAAGTATTTAGGCGTATCAGGACTTTTTGTTTCAACTATAGTGATGATTTACTATTGCTATATCGAATCCTGGACTTTGGGTTTTGCTTATTTCTCACTTACTAAAGAGTATTTTCAGTATGACTCTCTCTCTTCCATGGCATCATTTCTTAATAGCTATCAGGGAGTTGAAACCGGGCACTTTGATGGGATTGGTGTTGCTTATTTATTTTTAATCATAACAATATGTGCTAATTTTTATGTGTTGTACCATGGAATAAAAGGAGGTGTCGAAAAATTTGCAAAAATTGCAATGCCCTTACTACTTTTATTTGGTATATTTCTCGCAGTTTATGTATTTACTATTGGAACTCCCGACCCGTCAGTACCTGAAAACAATGTCTGGGTAGGATTTGCATTTATCTGGAATCCTGACTTTTCTGCATTATCAGATGCAAAAATCTGGCTCGCTGCCGCTGGTCAGGTATTTTTTACTCTCAGCGTAGGTATGGGTACACTTCAGGCGTACGCAAGTTATCTCAGAGAAAATGATGATATAGCTCTTAGCGGACTAAGTACTGCATCAATAAACGAATTTGTTGAGGTTGTTCTTGGTGGATCTATTGCTATTCCGATAGCTGTAGCATTCTTCGGTCTTACAGCTGCAACTTCAATAGCTCAAAGCGGCGCCTTTAATTTAGGTTTTGTGTCAATGTCAGTCGTTTTTCAGAATTTACCATTTGGTAATTTTCTTGGTTTTATATGGTTCTTTCTCCTGTTTTTCGCCGGTATAACATCATCTGTTGCGATGGCTCAGCCGATAATTTCATTTTTGAAAGAGCAATTTGGATTCACTCATAAAAAAGCAGTAATTGTGATTGGAATTTGTATTTTTGTATGTGTTCAATTTGTAGTACTTTTCCTAAAATTCGGATTCCTTGATGAGCTTGATTATTGGGCTGGTACGTTCGGACTCGTTATTGTTGCATTATCTGAAGTAATTGTATTTGCTTGGATTTATGGTATGGATAAAGGTTGGGAAGAAATAAACAAGGGGGCTGATATTAAAATTCCACGAATTGTCTATTATGTAATTAAATATGTTTCACCTCTATATATCGGATTCATACTTGTATATTGGACAATTGAAGATGCAATTCCAATTTTACTGATGGAAAAAGTTCCGGTTGAGAATGTTCCTTATCTTTGGGGTGCAAGATTAATGATGATAGCCCTTTATGCAGGCTTTACATGGCTTGTTTACAAAGCTTGGAAACTAAATAAACACAAATTTACTTATCATACACAAGGATAAAAAATGAGCGGCGAATTTACAACTTTGGGAATTATATTTATGGTAGCAGCTTGGACAATCGTGATTTCGGTAATGTCATACAGCACGATGAAAGTACTCAATAAGAATAAATTTGGTGATGAATAATATCATAGTTTTTTAAATTATCTAATTTTAAATGTGTTTTTGAGTACAGGGTGCAGTAGTCAGGGTACAGGAATTCTCAAGAGATGAGAGTCGAGTTTTCAACTCCAAAGAGTTGAAAAAATGCAACATCTCACTCCACTCTCACTACCTGATAATGCAAAACAATTTTTACTATATTTCAAGGATTAATAAGTCAAGTTCCTTAATCATAGTAAATCTTTTATCTGCTGTTACTAAAGGCAATTCGTAATTAATAGAAGTGGCGGCTATAATAGCATCAGGAAGTTTTATGTTATATTTTTTTCTTAAATTAATTGTTGTATCTTTGATTTGTGTGTTCCATTCAAAATAAAAGCAGTCATTTATCAATGAGCGAAGTTTTGCTTCAATTGATTTGGTAATACCCTTGTAACCAAGTAATTCTACCTCGCTAATAAAAGATATTCCAAATTAGTAATCAATCAAATAGTTTACAATATCATTTCCTTCATGTACATATATCAGGAAATTTGTATCCGCAAGAAAATCAATTTTCATTTGCTCTGACTTCTTGTTGATACTTCAAACCATCAATATTTCTACGCAACTTACCGAAATGTTTCGACAGATTTCCACTTTTATCTGATTTCTCAGGTTTATCAGATAACGATTTATTAGATTTCCGTAGATTTATTTTATCAACAGCAACATTCATATCTATACCTATAATAGTTTTATTTTAATAACTAAAACGTTAATTCAAAAATATTATTTTCACTCCCCTCTCACCACCTGATATTGCAGAATTATCATTGAATAAAAAGTATAATATAATCATTTTTTATATGGCTGAATAAGTTCAATATTTGGGATTGATTTATAGTGTTTGATATTAAATGTGTGTAGAGCTAAACCTGATTGAATTGAAACCTGAGCTATTAAAATATCAATCAATCCGATATTACTTTTTAATTTATTTTTAGCAAATAATTCAACTGCTTGATTTGAAGATTCTGCATCAAGCCAAATAATATGAAATTTTGAAATAAATTTCTGAATTTTACTGACTTCTTGTTTACTCTCACAACCTTGAATAAGTTCCAAGGCAGTAAACCCACTTATGGCGATTTTGTCATCTAATTGAGAGACACTCTATTGCATGGCTATAATTTATGAGTATATCAATTAATATATCGGTATCAAGTAATATCATATATTTCTATTTTGGGCTTTATTTCTCAAATTATCAGCAAAAGCTAAAGAATCTTTAATATTTTTATTCTCCCAAATACCAATAAACTCTGAATCTGCAAGTGTTTTGCCTGTAAAAAATTTATTTTGCGAGTCAATTTCTACATTTTTTGTATGTGTGTCTTTCCTTTTTATTTTAAAGAAGTACTCATACACATCCGATATTTGCTTTTCAGTAGCAAAAATTAATTTTTCTATTAACCTGATTTGCATTTCACTTGTTTGCATTTTAATAACTCCAATAATTTATTAAATATTGACGGCATATTTACTTTTTTATCGTATTTATGATTCATCACTCCCCTCTCACTACCTGATAATTCAAAACATTTTTCCCACAATAAACTTTTACAGAATATACGCCAGAAGGATACTGCGTAAAGTCAATTGTTAGCAGATTGTTTGTCGCTCCAGTAATTTCTGTTGAATTGACCAATCGCCCGCTTGTATTGTATATTTCATATTTACTTGAATTTATACAATTTAAAGGAATATTAACAATTCCAGAAGTAGGATTTGGGTATATTATTTCTTGTGGTTTATTTTCAAGTACATCGGTACCAGGCTGATATTGGAATTTTGTAATCGAACGAGAACTAGTTCCAATAAAGTAATTAGTGATCTGGTTATAAATTGCATTATATGCTGATGGAACCCCTATTTCAATATTACTTTTTTCAAATATCTTTGACTTGCTTTGAAAGTCAAGTATTCTTAAAAAGCCATTTGCCATACCAAGCACTTTGGCTTCATTGTCAAAAAATACTATATTAATAGGACCTGCATAAAATTCTTTTGATAAAGCAAAAGTTGAATCAATTATTCTTTTCTCGTTTATACTGTAAATACATAACCCATTAAAAGTTTCTTTACCAAATTCCTGATAAAACTGTCCTGTAAAGTATATTTTGTCAGTATTCAGTTCAGAGAATTTTACATCTGCCGGATCACTCCATTCTTTACTTGATGGGTCGGAAATATATTTGTCAACAATCTTCTGCCGAGAATCAAGCGACCAAACCATAAGTTTAGATACTCTTCCTTCATTCATTACTGCCAAGTACTTGCCGTCATTGGAAACCGCAAGATTTACAAGCAACAGTTTTTCGTCCTCTGCTGTTGTCAGTTCTCCAACTGGTTGCAAGGTTTCCCTGTCAAATATCAGTATTTTTCTGTAACGAACCCAAGTTCCAATAACATCCTTATCCCCTTTTAGTATAGTATAAATGTAGGGTCTGACAGGGTCAACTTTCATTTCAGAAAAAGAAACTCCGTAACCTTCTTCATCTTCAGGAATAACATATTCGCTTATTAAACTCATATCATTCACATTGCGTAATTGCAATGTTTTATAGCCGTATATAGGTAAAATTGAAACAATTCTGTTACTATCAGGTGTGAACTCAATTCTCCAAGCTCCGAAAGGATACACGTTAACTTTACCACCATCTTCACAAGAGCGAACCTGAACATCAAAACCAGTGCCTACAATAAATTGTTCTTCACCCGGCATAAACTTAAGGTCGTTTATTTGTGTAGAATCAATAATTGTCCTCCAGTTTACCGTAATCTCTACGGCACATACCGGATTTGAGTTAGAAAATAGCAGCACCAAAGCCGCCACGAATAAAAACATTTTGTGTTTCATGATTTATTACCTATTTCAAAATACTTTTTCAAAAATAACAAACTTTTCAATCATAGTAACACATAAAAATGAAAAAAATCTCAAAATATTATAAATACATCAGACATTTTTGAAATTAATAATTATATCGCTTCGTCTTAGTTTTTTTGTAAAATTTATGATAATTATAATATGAATTTGAATTTGATATTTGAAAAACTTTGGGAAATTTATACAACCCAAAACCCTGCAGTTCAAAATGTATATGATTTATTCAAGTCAGAAGGTGAAGAAATCATCAATGACCACATTGCATTCAGGACGTTTAATCATCCCAAAATTAATATTGACAAACTTGGAGAAGTATTTATAAAAAACGGCTATAAATATATTCAGTCATATGAATTTCCTGAAAAAAAGCTATTAGCCAAGCATTATGAAAATCCTGATATAGCCGATTCACCAAGAGTATTTATTAGTGAACTAAAGATAGAGGAATTCAGTGATTTTCTCCAAAATACTGTTAACGGTTTGGTATCAGCAATGCCGAATGAACTTATCAATTCCAATAATCTAATTTTTTCGGGAAATGTATGGGGAGTGCCATCCTACAAAGTATATGAAGCATTAAGAAGCGAGTCAGAATATGCCGCATGGGTCTATTATAATGGATTTGCGGCAAATCATTTTACAGTTAGTGTAAATCATCTTAAGAAATATGATACTATTCAAAAAGTAAATGAATTACTGAAATCAAAGGGATTTTTGATTAATGATTCTGGTGGCGAAATAAAAGGAACACCTGAAGAATTGCTTGAGCAATCAAGCATCAAGTCTGAATTATTCGAAGGTCATTTTCTTGAAGGAGAATTTGACATCACAGGGTGCTATTATGAATTTGCCAAAAGATACACTGATTCAAACGGTAAATTATATTCAGGATTTATAGCAAAATCAGCAGATAAAATCTTTGAAAGTACTGATTTGTATAAAAAATAATTTTTGAACATGTCAATTACCAACTTGCTCAATAACGCCTCCGCCAAGGCAGTAGCCGTCTTTATAAAAAATCGAGAACTGTCCCGCACTGATACCTTGGTCAGGCGTGGCAAGGTTTACTCTGACCTTACCATTACTAATATAATCAATTGAGCAATCATTTTTTACGGGACCATGTCTTAGCTTAACTTTAAGATTAATTGCCTCAGGCGATTCAGGAATCCAGTTTACATCACGGCTGTTGAATATATTATGAGGAATTTTTTCAGTTTGATTATCACGAGAAACATAAATTATATTGTTTTCAATATTTTTCCTTACAACATACCATGGACCACCGCTAAGTCCTAAACCTGTTCGCTGCCCAATGGTATGAAACCAATAGCCTTTGTGATTTCCCAAAATTTTGTTTGTCTCAATTTCCCGAATTTCACCCTCCAACTCACCGAGATGAAACTTAATAAAATCATTATACTTGATTTTTCCCAAGAAACATATTCCCTGACTGTCTTTTCTGCCTGAAGTCGGCAGAGCAAATCTATTTGCTAATTCCCTGACCTGAGGTTTTGTAAATTTTCCGATTGGGAAGATAATTTTAGATAGCTGCTCCTGATTCAGATAAGTCAGAAAATAAGTCTGGTCCTTTACAGCGTCAGGTGATTCTTTCAGATAGAATTTTCGGTTGTTTTCCTCGATTTGGGCATAGTGTCCGGATGCTACTTTTTCATAAGAACTATCAATTTTGCCGAAAAACTGTCCAAATTTAATATGTCGGTTGCACATTATGTCCGGGCTGGGTGTTCTGCCTGCTTTTAGCTCAGAGATTGTATATTCTACAACTGTATTTAGATACTCCGCCTGCATATTAATAATCTCTAACTTGACTCCAAGACTATCGCACACACTTCGGGCATACTTCAAATCTTCTTCCCATGGACATTCTCCAAGAAATGCAAGTTCATCTTCAAGCCAAATTTTCAGATAAAATGCAGTAACATCATACCCCTGCTCTTTCAACAAACAAAGTGCTACAGAGCTGTCAACTCCGCCAGACAATAAAACAGCTACTTTCATATTTTAGTATCATCAAAATTAACGTAAAAAATTATAAATGCTACAACAAAAAAAGATGTTATAACACTAACCAGATTTGTATATAATATTTTTACAAATATTGAATCATGCAAAAATGAATAAGGGAACCCAAGTATGAGTGTCGTTATTACTGAAAAAAGAATGAATGATGCAACATAGTAAAAAACTTTTGCCCATCTGCCATTGACTATAGCATAGCTCTGTCTCATAGATTGATACAGATTTATATCTTTAAACGAAAATATATAAATAGCAAATGACCAATAAACTAAATATAGGATAATCGGAATCAGCAAAAGTAAAAAAATAGTTGGGAATGTAATTGAAAAATACATCCAAATATTAAAGCAAACAAAGACAAGCACAAGCATCAAAGTATTAGTTGTGAAATAATTAAAATATCGCTTGAATATTTCTCCAATTACAGCACCTAAAGAAAAATTATTAGTATAAAGCTTACGCTTTAATGCAATAGCAACTGCTATGTTGCCGATAAAACTCAAATAGACAGCGATATTCATAGCACCAAAAATTCTAAACCAACTTTGGTAATCAGCAGGGTCAAATTCGGACAGACTTGTGATTGGAAAAAAAGCCAGAAAAATATTCAAAGGCAAATAAACTATGAATGCAAGCGGAAAAAGTGAGCGATAATTTTGCCTGTAAACTTCCCATGAGATAGAAAAAATCTCACTTATATAGAATTCTCTTTCATATCCTTTTTCTCCGGCTTTGGTCATACCTAACCCCGAACAAATCGTTCAATAAATTCTGCCACAACCTCATCCTTGCTGTTTTTAATTCCTTCTACATCACCATTATAACGAAGCTTACCATCGTGAATCATTGCGACAGTTTTAGCTATTCTGAATACTGAAAACATATCATGGGTTATAATTACTGAAGTAACATTTAGCTTATTGGATAATTCAGCTATTAAGTCGTCAATTTGTTCTGATGTCACAGGGTCAAGCCCTGTAGTTGGTTCGTCGTAGAAAATATATTTGGGATTGCCCACAAGGGCACGCGCCACACCAACTCTCTTTCTCATCCCACCTGATAAATCCGAAGGTTTTTTATTTTTGAGAATTTCCCACTCTTTAATGAATTGTACTTCGCCTACTTCTTCAATATCAGGCAATAATTGCACAGCAGAAATAACTCTGATAGCCTCTTTTTCAAGCTCAGCTAAATTGCGATTTCCATGCTCGTACATACCAAGTACTGTATTTTCGAATACATTCAGAGAATCAAAAAGTGCAGCACCCTGAAATACAAAACCCATCTGCCGGCGTAATGCAAATAGTTCTTTTCTGTCTAATTTGTCAATTTGTTTAGTGTCAACTTTTACAGTGCCGGAATCAGGTTCAAGCAAGCCGACTATATGCTTTAGCAATACACTCTTTCCCGAGCCTGATTTTCCGATAATACAAGTGGAATCACCTTCCGGTATATTCAGCGATACACCATCTAAAACGACTTTCGGTCCAAAACTTTTGTATAAATTATCAATTTCTATCATTTGTTAATGTTCATTTTGTTCTATATATGCTAAATCTATAGTGCGTTTATCAAGATTAACTTTAATAATTTTAACTTTCAAACGAGTTCCAAATCCAAAAATTTTCTTATGCTTACGTCCTACAAGTCTGAATTTTGCCTCATCAAAGACATAATAATCATCGTTCAAATCTCTAATGTGCAGAAGACCTTCGGCATAATTGCCATCGAGCTGCACAAATAGACCAAAACTGGTTACACCAGAAATAGTACCTTCGAATATTTCGCCTACCAGACCACTTGCCATTACCGAATGAGTAAGTTTGACCGATGCGCGCTCTGCATCCATAGCAGTTCGTTCAGTTTCGCTACAATGCTTTCCTGCATCGCGACAGAAAACTTTCAGATAATTCAGTCTTGATGTATCCGGCAGTGCTTTCATGTATTCTTTTAGCAATCTATGAACTATTAAGTCAGGATAACGTCTGATAGGAGATGTAAAATGAACATACTCATTAAATCCAAGCCCGTAATGCCCAAAATTGGTTGGTGAGTAAGCTGCTTTTGCCATTGACCTGATTAAAACCTGATGTACAATTGGTTTTTCAGGTAAATTCTCAAAGCTCTGAAGCAATTTATTAATATCTTTTGAACTTGGTTGTTTTTTAAGAGAAAATTCGGTCATAGTCCTAAAAAATTCAATAGCATCAGTAAGTTTTTTCGGGTCGGGTTCTTCGTGCACTCTGTATAAAGTCGGGAGATTGCCTGCTTTCAGATATTTTGAAGCTAATTTAGTAAAATAATTCGCTACAGTTCTATTAGCAATCAGCATACATTCTTCCACAAGAGCAGTAGATTTTGTTGTTTGCCGAACTTTTACTTCAACAGGATATTTATTTTCATCAAGTACAAATTTGTACTCGCGTGTATCAAAATTAATACTTCCTTCCCTATAGCGTTTCTTTCTCAAAATATCACTGAGTTTATATAATTCGAGTATAAAATCAGCATTATCGCCTATTCCAGTTTCAATAATTTCAAGGACTTCATCATAATTATACCTGCGTTTACTGATGATTATGGATTCATGCACTTCGTAATTTTTAACTGCACCTTTTGGAGTAATTTCCATAAAACAAGAAAAAGCCATTCTCGGCTCATTCGGCTTCAGGGAACATATTTCATTTGAAAGTTCTTCAGGTAGCATTGGAACAACACGGTCAACCAAATAAATACTATTACCTCTGAATCTTGCTTCAATATCAAGTCCTGAGTTTTCTTCAACATAGTGGCTCACATCGGCAATATGCACACCAAGCCAATAGTTGCCGTTTTCAAGCATCTTCAGCGAAAGAGCATCATCAAAATCTTTTGCATCAACAGGGTCAATTGTTATGATTAGTTCATCTCGCAGATCAAGTCTTCCGGCTGGTTTTCTCTTGCCGGGAGCTTTATATTTTTTCGCTTCTCTTATAACATCATCAGGAAATTCTTCAACTATCTCAAACTCTTTAATAATTGAGTCATACTCAACAACCGGAATTCCAGCCTTACCAATAACTTCAGAAATTTCAGCAGTAGGGCTTATTGTAGGGTCAGACCATTTCAGGAATTTCGCTTTAACTTTGTCACCGACTTTTGCTTTATTGAGTTTCTTGTCCGGTATTAAAAAATCTACATAATAATTCGGGTCATCAGGTACGAGAAAATAGAAATAGCCGTTATTATCGAGAGTACCTACAATCTCTGTTTTGCTGCGATTAATCACTTGTAACACTTCGCCTTTTGGCTTCTTGCCCTTTTTAACTGCATGAAGTTGCACTGTGACTGTATCTCCATCGAGAGCTGTATTATAAAACCTTTCTTTGATATTAATCTTAGCAAAATTCGGGTTTTCTGTTTCAACAATTGCCTTGCCATGGTATAACTTGAAAATGCCTTTTATTGTTGACTCATCTTGAAATTTCTTTAAAGCTATTCTCCTTCTTGGCAATTTCTCAATTAGTTGCTTTTCAATTAAATCATCAATAGTATCTTTAAGAATGAAATACTCATTTGAATCTGATTTTATTCGCAATATTTTGGATATATCGCTGATTCGTACAGGATAGGTCTCTTCCCTTAACAAATCAAGGATTTCTTGGATTAGTTCTTGTCTTGTCATAACTTATTTTAATAAATAAATAATTGATTAATGCATATAGCAATTAACAAACATTTAAATATAGACTAAAAAGCTATAACTTAATTGTAAGAAAATGGTATTTATGTTGTTGTAAAAGAAGTATTTCTTACTCAAAGTCCGAATTTTTCACTAAGCTTTTTCAAAAGATTTTTATCCTTCATTAATTTTTCCATAGCAAGTTTTGTTTCAAGTCCACCCTTTTCAATACCAAGCTTTTTAGAAATCTCTGATAGTTTTTTCTTATCATTGGGAATTGAAGTGCTATTCAAACTTTCAATATTTTGAGTCTTAATTCTTCTTTGTTCTTCTGCAAGGTGCATTGCAAGTTGCAGTTTAGCGTTGACATTACTCTGACTTTCCGACTTTTTATAGCTCTCTGCAGGTTTGCCGGTTATTGATTCAATGACATCGCCTAATTTATTTATTTTGTAATCATTTATGACGCCAGACTGATTTTCTGGATTTGAATTCTCATTTTCCTTGTTATCAGATTTAGTATTAACACTTACAGAGGAATATTTATTATTCAGAATATTAGGGTTCACCTTAGCAGTTGCTTCTTTTAGCTTATCTTCAAATTTTTCAACAGGCTTGGAGCTTCTGCTTTCAATCTGAGTCCTTCTCCATTTGAAATAATAAAATATTAATGCAATAAATGTACCGCCCACAATCACTAATGCATAATAAATATATTCTTTAATATCTGAAAAAAGACTGTTGCTTTGCTCACTATGGCTTGTACTGTCCTGAAGTGAAATTTCAATATCTGAAAATGTGCTGTCCAAAACAGTAATTGAGTCTTTTGTAGTTATATTTAAACTGTCAAAATTAATCTTATTTAAAAAACTTAAATCCAATAGATTACTATCCAATAATGTTTCACTCACTGAAAATACTGCAGAAACATCTTTACCTGTCTGCATTTTGAACAATTCAGAGAAATATTTTGACTCATTGTTCATTCCAAGTTTCGATAGAGATACAGCAAGACCGGCGAGTGCATCAATATTAGTGGAGTCAAAATTATAAGCGAATTCATAGGATTTGTATGCTTCGTATGTGTAACCTGTTTCAAAATAACAATTTCCTAAATTGAAAACTGATTCATAAACTCCATTTTTTGCAGCCTGATAAAAATTTCTTAATGCCTCATTGAGTATTTTATCCTCATAAGCCAGTAAACCCATTCTAAAATTTTCTTCTTCAATACTTAGCATATCCCATTGAAAAACATCAATAAAAATTCGGTCGGTAAAAGCTCTTTTGGAAACAGTATAACCGCGTTTATCTTTTGTTTTAATATTAACAATAGTTTTCCCGTTTTCATTTCTGAGATACACATCAGAAATTATACCAAGTCCGCTAATCTGACTTAACTTCTCATCGTATCTAACAGCGTCTAACTCAATTTTTATCAATGTTTTATTATCAGATAAATGAGAATTTATATTATCAGGTAATGTATCAAATTGAATTATTGCACGATTCAGCGGATTGATACTAATGGACTTAATTTCTGCGCTATAAAGTACTTTCGCAGAAGTTATAAACATTATAATTATTAATATATTAAATAATTTATACAATAAATTCAATCCACTTTAATATTTTTTACTGATGGAAAATAAATTCTAAAAATCGTTCCTTCGCCGGATTTTGAAAGACATTCAATTTTGCCACCACTATTTTTTATAATATTTTTTGCAGAATAAAACCCATTTACCATTCTATCAAATTTACTTATTTGCTTGATTGATTCAACAAATTTCTCAAAATTATTAGCATCAAAAATACTGTCATCACTTTTTACCGAAATTACGATAGTTCTAGGGTTATGAATATTAGCGGTCAAATAAATTGTATCTGATTCAATTTCAGTTGTTAAGAAAAACAAAATAATATGAATAAGTGAATACTCGAGTTGAGTTTTAATGGCTTTAATGCTCAATTTTTCGTTTTCTACTTCAATGTAGAGTTTCATTCCCGCGGTTTTAATTTGAGAGGCTGTTACGCTTGAGATTTCATCAAATAATTCGCTCAAACTAAATATTTCGGGCTCAGATTTAGAGGAATCGAGTGAAATTTCAGTTAGAAGATTTATAATTTCACTTATAGATTTTGTTTGTTGTTTGATTATTTCTAAGCGACGGGCTGTATTACCGACACCACTTTCAATTAATTCCACATTAGAATTGATTATCTGAAGCGGCAGAGTTGCCTCTTTTAAAACTGTAAGAGATATTTCCCCAAATGTAGTCATTGGCAGAGAATTAATTAATCTTTCGTTCAGTTCATTCAATCGGCTGTTAATTTTTTTAACCTTGAAACTCTGTTGTATCAACTTTATTTTCAAAGCTGTTATACTTATTACTTCATGAACAATTTTGTTTAATATATTATCAATATCATCTTTATTTTTCTCTGTAAAAGCAATAAATATTGCTATAACATCATTGATATAAACAAATGGAGCCATAATAATATTTCTCGAAATGCCTTTCAGCTGAGACTGCAAATCCATAATAATCTGCGCCTCACCGGTTTGCAGAGCCCAATCTATAATCCCTTCTTCTATCAGGTATTTAATTCGTTCACTTAAAGCAGACTCTTCATTCAAATTACTGGTAATGATGTTGGAATTTGAATCAACTTCAATGATTACAGATTCGATTATCGCAAATTCATCTTTTAAAACTTCAAAAATCACATTATTAATCGAATTAACGCTGCTGCATTTATTCAATTCTTCTATGTAATTTTTAATATTTACTGTCTGATTATTCATAAGATTAAAGATTTAATTCATTGAAAATATTAGCTTTTGCAAACTCATCCAATAACTCAGTTCTAAGTGCAAACATTGCACTTTCCGAATCCATTATATCATTAATCGAAAAATCTCCGAATACTTCAGATGATAAATAGTATTCCGGAGTTGTCGGTTCATCAATCCAGTTTTTGAAACCAAGAATCTGAGCAAACCATTCCGCAAGTGATACCATTGCTGTAAGAGGCTGGTCTATTTCACTGAGAATATCATCATCCATTCCGGCACCTGCATTCTTACTGAAATAAGAGAAATTAATATGATGATTTTGAATTGCTTTAACCATTTTGTCCGGAAGATTCCATTTATCAGCTATCCAAGCACCGATTTCAGAATGTGTGCATCCAAGCACCGCCTGCTCTGCATCAAGTAAGTTTACTTTATGTGTAGCTATATATTGTTTAATTTCTTTGAATTTGGTTGTAAAGTATTCTGCTATGATTAAAACTCCTATATCATGCATTAGTCCGGCTACAAATGCTTCTCCGGCTAATTTATAACCTAATTTTCGAGATAAAAGTCTCGCTGCTGAGCCAGAGAACAAACCATATTGCCAAAAATCTTTGAGATTGAATACGTTAGTATTGACTTTTGAAAAGAATCTTTGTATGACAATACTAAGCACTATTTCCTTCAATGTATTAAAGCCCATAATTACAATAGCTAAATCTATCGTGGATATTTTACGGGTATAACCGTAAAAGGGCGAATTCGCGATTCTGAGTACTCTTGCAGTAAGTGCCTGGTCTTTCTCAATAATTTTTGCAAGACTTGCAGCACTCGATTTTGGATTATCCACAGCTGAAAGAACTTCCGACACTATGATGGGCATTGTAGGCAGATTTCTGATTGATTCGAGTTTATGCAGAACAGATTTATTAAGCATCTTCATACCTGTTCATTTTTAACTTCAACTCCTTGATTGTTTCAGTGTGAATCTGCGATATACGACTCTCAGATACTCCTAAAACCTGACCAATCTCTTTGAAATTAAGATTTTCGAAATAATATAAAACCAGTACGTTTCTTTTATTCTCTTTAAGTTTAGATATTGATGATGCCAAATATTTTTGCTTTTCTTCTTCAAGAATTTCGCTAAGAAAATCTTGAGATTCATCGGCAATTTCTTCAAGAAAATTCACTTCCTCATCATCATCGTTTATGATTTTTAGTGAACTATCCGAAATAGGGATAGAAGATTTTGCATCAGATGCAGCAATTAAATAACTTCTGTATTGCTCAGGACTGATTTTTAATTCATTCAATACCTGCTGTTCTGTGTCACCTTTCTCCTGTCTTTGCTGCATGGTGTCTGATATTGATTTGAATTCTGTTGCTCTTTTTCTTGCAGTTCGTGACAGCCAATCAAGTTTACGAAGTTCATCTTGAATTTTTCCTTTAATCCTTTTAATTGCGTAAGTTTCAAACTTAATTTGTCTGTCAGGCTCAAATCTTTCTATTGCTTCATATAATCCAAGTACACCGATATTAACAAAATCACTTTCTTCCAAAATTGTATTGACGGGCAAAACCATTTTGCTAATCGTATAATTTATCAAAGATACATAATTTAAAATGAGAGTTTGCCTTAGTTCATCACTCCCATTCTTTTTATATTCATACCACAATGAATCAATATCTAACTTGTTATATTGCATTAATTAGCTTATACATTTTTCATATTACTGTTTAATACTTCTTCCAAATAAGCTTCTTCGTCAGTCATAGTTGGTTTTGAAGAAGATTTAGATTGTTTGACAGTTTCCGATTTTGTACCTGATTGTTTATTTTTTTTATCAAAAAGCTCTTTCTCGATTGATTCAAGTTCTGCAATTTCCCTTCGGAATTTGGATTGCTCATCAATTTCGCGTTCTTTACGTTCGATTTCAAGTTGACGAGCATACTCTTTCTTGATTTGCTCTGACTTGAAGAAAAAATAAAGTACCATTGCCAAACCAAGTCCGATAAATACTACAGAAAATCCAAAAAATGATGTGAGCAAAGCTGATAATACCTCAGTTTTACTTCCGAAGTATGTATATGTAAATATTAATAAACCGGCAATAATAGAGATTAAAAGAAGTGCCCTACCAGGAAAACTGATGATTTTGTCAAGTTTCTTTCTTTCCTGAGCTAATTTCTTTTGATATTTCTTCTCTCTATCGCTTAGTTTTTTCTTGTCGCCGTCTTTAACTTTTGATGCCATAGTTACAATGCCTTCATAAGTTCGAAATCAACTGTATTAATGTTTATATCCTTAAAATATTTTGTATGAATTTTATTTGCTATACTCATAATTGCTTTTGTAGCATCATCATCCTTGTTGGATAAGGTCAAAAGTTCCTGCCTCTGTATAGATTTTCTTACATTTCTGCTGTAGGGTACAAATCCGAGTACCTCAAGATTCATATTCAAAAATTTCGTGGTAGCGAGATTTAGTTTTTCTGATATCTCTTCTGCATCTTCAGAGTCAATAACATTATTGACAAGAAGAACAATTTTTTTTGAGTCAATGAAGTTTACCAACACTTTAACCAATCCATAAGCATCTAAAAGTGATGTAGGTTCATCTGTGATTAAAACAACTACTAAATCTGACATATAACAAAATTCAACAAGTTGATCGGAAATTCCTGAATGAGTGTCTATAATCAGGTAATCAAACTCTGAATTGAATTTCAAATCTGCGACTACATCAGTCAATTCTAATACTGAATTATTCTCTTCTCCCACTTCAAGCGGTGAATCAACAAGTAAACTAACATTTTTATTTATCTGAAAAGCTGCGGATTCAACCATGACATGACCAGACAATACACTCATCAGTCTTATTGGAGGTTCAACACCAAAAATAATATGCTGATTTGGTAAATCTGTAACACTATCAAGAACCAAAACACTGCTATGCATTCCTAATGCTGAAGCAGTATTTGCAGTTATGACACTTTTACCGACACCACCTTTGCCGCTGCAAAATGTAATAACTCCCGTACTTTTTATATTTGTTTTCGGATTTTTCATATTTATTCCAAAAGCGACAACTTGCCCAACAAAACTCTGTCTGCAGGTTGAA
Organism: Ignavibacteriota bacterium; assembly: GCA_019637995.1. Lineage (NCBI taxonomy): Bacteria > Pseudomonadati > Ignavibacteriota > Ignavibacteriota bacterium. Next base: position 714,762 of record JAHBUQ010000001.1, on the reverse strand, counting down.
TATCTTCAGGTATTTTTATGCCATTTGTGATGTATGAAATTGGAACTTTATTGGGTTTAATTGTTTGTATCATATTTGCAATGGACTCACTCTCGTCTGCTTTAGTTAGAATCACACTATCTATAGTTATACCCTTTAAACCATTAAATATTGAATCAGCTGTAGTTGCAGAAACTACTGCAGGTATTGTCAGATAAATTACATTTGGATTAATTGTATTGATTAAATCGTGAATTTGCTCTATTTGTTCATTGTTTTTCTGAGAAAACCCTGTTGTATCAACAAAAATAAAATCTTTATTTTGATTCTCATCAATTATTTTTTTCAGTTCATCATTTGTAAATGCACTTCTAAATGGAATAGAAGCTATTGATGCATAAGTTTCCAATTGCTCAGATGCTCCGACTTTGTAAGTATCAGCTGATACAATCAGGTTATTGGCATTTTGAACAATTTTACTGAGAATTGCAAGTTTCACAAGTGTAGCAGTTTTACCGCTTCCTGTTGTGCCTATGAACAGGACAATATTTGATTTCGCGCTTTTTTGCAGTGATTTACCAATATCTATTCCCTCAACAAGAATTTTTCTGGCTTCATACAATGCTTCTCTGTAGTCATTCACGCCACCGCTTTCCGATATTCGATTGACTATTCTCAAGGACTGGTCATCACTGATTTCAAGATTTCTGAGACGTTTGTAAAGTTTGGATAGATGGCTGCCCAGTGATGCGATGTTACGGAATTTGATACTATCAGCCAATTGATTTATCATATCCTTGAGAGTATCAATTTCATTTAAGATTAATTCATTGCTGTGAGAGCCAATGGCTTTACTCATTTGTCTGATATTACTGATTTGTGTATCTTTGACCGATTTACTTTCTGAAGGCTTGGATTTCCCAACAGTCTCATCTATTGCAGCAACGATTTCTACAAGCTCCTCGCCATTTTCAGGGTCTTTGAAGACCCGATTCGAAAGAATAACTGCCTCATCACCGAGTTCTTCGATGACAAGCCTTTTACCTTCCTTGATATCTTTAGCAATAAATTTTTTTATTTTCATAGCAACGCTTTGTATGGTCTTAACTAATTAATCATAGAAAAAATTATGCCAATTTATTATTAAATGAATTCACTATAATTTTGGCAATCAAAAGTCTCTGTATAATTATTATTTTAAAATTTTTGTTACTTTTTTTGGAATTATGTGTTATTATTATATAACAAAAAAACTATATTGGTTCTTTTTGCGTTTCTATATTTATTATTAATCAGCTTTCAGGGTGATAAATGTAATTTTAATACTTAATTTATTCATGTCATTAATAAATTGGATTTTATTATGCTTTTGAAAAGAATATTCTTGTTTGTACTTTTTTTGGGCTTATTGAATGAACTCAAGTCTAATGTTCACATATATGAAAGTAACAACAAAATAAGCATTAAAGTAGTAAATAACTCACCCGAATTGAAACATTTAGATAGTGTCAGCATATTGACAATTGCTGATTCTGAAAAATATTTATCCTCATTTGGTAAAGACAACGATGCTTTTTCATTTCAATTTGCATCTTCAAATGAAATTTTCGAGTATGATATCAAAATTAATTCCGAAAAAGTAATTCCATTTGAATTTAATTCAAGCAATATAGACAACTACTACAAAACTATATCCAATGCTTCCAAAATAAGAGGTATCAAAATTAACGAATTGATTTTTGCACCTTTTAGATATGACCGCATTACAAACAGCATATTTTATGCAGAAACTTTTGAAATTACAATCACACACAAAGATGAAATTCCAAAAAGTAGTACGATAAATTTTGGAAGAGAAACACCATTTTTTGAGCAAATTATCAATCCTCTTCAACTTCAGACACTTATTGACTCCAGAAATTCTGACAAGAATAAAATAGTATCACCCGATTTGCTAAAATCTGACTGGTACAATCCGGAAATTGATTATATTAAAATAGAAACAACTAGCGATGAAATTGTAAAAGTCAAAATGCAGGAAATAATTGATTTAATACCTCAAATCTCAGGAAAAAGCAGCCAATTTATTCATCTGCTGTATCGCGGAGTGCCTTATCCTTACATCATACTGAATGACGACGGAATCATATCCGGCAATGACGAAATCATTTTTTACGGCAGACGCCCCGCAGGCGATACAACATGGTTTGATACTTATACAAATAACGAAGTATTCTTTCTATTTTTTGATGAAGCAAATATTGGATTTAGATTCTCCGAAATGAATCCGAACAGTAATGAAGTAATTGAATATAGTTCTGTAAAAATTGACCGTCACTATGAAGAAGATAAATTTTACAGTCATGGCTCCGAATTTGAAAGCTATTACTTTGATGGTTCAATTGAAAAGAGTTTTTTCTATGATACACGAACAATAAGAGGTGAAGGTTGGTTTTGGAGTATTATTGCTCCTCAAAATTTTCAATCATCAATTACTAAACCCAAGTTTTCAAAATACATTATGATTGACCCAAGTGATAATCCTGAAGATAATATAACTGTTTCACTATGGTATCGAACTAATCAGGACTCAATCAGAAGAGAAAACCGTCCAATCGTACCAACATATTACGACTTGAGGTTATACATAAATGGCAATCAAAGGGACAGGGACTCGCTGATGGGTTTTCACTGGAATTCTCTTGATTATATATCAAATGGCAATAATTTTATCAATGGTTTAAATAATATTGAAATCGAATCCCGACAAATATACATAGAAACAAATGAAAGGACAAATGTTGATTTTATAAAAGTAGTTGGGAACATAAAGCCGGCTTCGATAAATGATGCATTTGACTTTTCAGGCAAACATACTGATATGAAATTAACCGTCCCGGGATTTCGATCAAGTAACTTGCTCGGATTTGATATTGAAAACAATAAATTTTCGACTTTTAACAGCACTGATAAAGGAACATTATTCAGAGTCTCCGGTTCACTTGAAGGCACAGTCAGTGGTTCAATAGGAATAAATGACAGCTTGATTTACTTAAGCCAAGCCGGAATTCATATTTTAGCTGAAAGAACAGACGGGAACTATGATTACCGCCACTTCACCGGGTCAGACATTGAGCATAATCAATACATTAATTCTATATCAAACGGCTCCTCAATCGCAGTATTAATCATTAATGACGGCACAATAAGCAGCAATTTCACTTCTCTTCAAGGGCTTGGCAGTCAGAGATTTAGTGATATTTCCAGCGGCAAAGTTTATTGTGGGGCTTTCATAAAATCTAATGATTTCTTCATAGAAAGAATTTCTGATGTAAAAGTTGGTATGACTGAATTTATTAGTCATAGCGTCGGAAAGCGATTTAATCACTCAATAGCTGTAGAGTCAAATTCCGAGAGCAAATTCATTTTATGCGGATTTGACAATATTTCTAATGCTGTCAATATTAGCAGAGTAAACAAATCTAATCTAAGAAACAGTGAGAAATTAGACGTAGTTTTTATTAGTCATGGAAATTTCATTAAAGAAGCAGAAAGATTGGCAGATTACCGTAGAAAAACTTTAGGAATGTCAATTGAAGTTGTTGATGCAGATGATATCTACAAAGAATTTTCATACGGCAGAAAATCACCGCACGGTATAAAAGACTTTTTGAAATATACCTATGAGCAACGTGATATAACTCATGTCTTATTAATCGGTGATGCAAGCTGGGATTCAAGAAAATTGCTCGAAATTTCGCATAGTACAAACTGGATCCCTACCTATGGATTCCCTGTCAGTGACTGGTGGTATTCGTGCCTTGATGGTGAAGATGATGTCAGACCTGAATTTGTCATCGGCAGACTACCAGTAAACAGTTCAGAGCAAGCCAATAATTATATAGATAAAGTCATAGAGTATGAAAATACTCCCGAATCTCCATGGATGAAGAATATTCTATTCTTAATCGGTGGATATAATATCGCTGAGATAAACAGATTTCGAGGCATGATAGGACTTCATTATCATGACAGACTGCTCAATCCCCCGCTCTGTGCTACTTACAGCAGTGTGATTAAGGATGTTGACGGACCCAGCACTTCATCACAAGGTGGTGAGATAAGAGAGCAAATCAATAAAGGAGCTATGTGGACAATTTACATAGGTCACGCAGCAGCGGAAATATTCGACCTTGACGGTTGGAATGTAAGCTCGTTGAATAATAAAGGGCGTTACGGCAATTTAACTACAATTTCCTGCAATACTGGTGCTTTTGCTGAGCCACAACTTGTTGCAAGTCGTAACGAAATGTATATTCTGGAAAAAGACAAAGGTTTTGTTACTGCTACAGGTGGTAGTTTTACCGGATTTGTGGGTTCGCACAACATAATAGCAACCAGAATGATGGCAGCAATTGCTGACCCGGCAAGACAAATGAGATTTGTTGGCGATTTAATGGTTTATGGAAAAGCTGTTCTGGCTCCTGTGTCTAATGACCAGTTCAGTACACTTCATACATTCGCTTTGCTTGGTGACCCGCTGGTAAGAGCAAGAATAGGAACTGAACCTGACGCCTATTTGTTTAATAATTCTATTCAGATTCAAAATGAAAATGGTACTTCAAGATTTACTGATAAGGATAATTATGTAAATATATCCGGTAAAATTTACAACTATGGATATAAAATTGATGCTCCTTTTAAAATAAGAATTGTAAGAGAAAATAATTCAGCCCGCGATACTATATGGATTGATTATGAAGATTTATGTTATTTTGATGATTTTAATTTCAGCTTTGAAATTTTAAATATGCCGGGAAGACATCGAATAACTATAGATATTGACCCTGACAATGAAATCTCTGAATTAACTAAAGATAACAATAAGTTAGTTATCAATATTGATGTTTTCAAAGAAAGTTTGCTTGCTTTAGACCCTCAACCATATTGGAATATAAGTTCAAACAAACCAAAATTCAGGGTAATCAATCCATTGAAAGACGGCTCAGAATTTGATTACTATTTCTTATTGACAAGTAATTCGGATACAAATTCTGTGATTCATCATTCTAATTCACGTGACAATTCAGATGTTATCATTAGTGAGAATTTTATTGACTGGAAGCCTGACTTCAATTTAAGCGAAGATTCATATTGGTTCCATGTCAGATATATAAACAAAACAAATTCAACATGGAGCGGCTGGACAAGCATACCTGTCAATTCCAGTATCCATTATGAACAAAACAAAGTATCTGCATCCATAAGCAGCAAAGAGGAATTTCTCACGGGTAAAATTGATGACCTGATGCTCGACGAATCAGCCGGACAAGTAAAATTATCAATGCGAAGAGATACAATACCGTTCAGAGCTTTGGGTGTAAAGGGCAACAGACCGGGTAATCCGGAAGGACAGCCTGTGGTAGAAGCACACGTGAATCTCGAAGCAGGAGATGAAGTTTTCGTAGATGGTCCGCATGATATTGGAATTAATGTAGCTACTGTAAAAAGCCGTAGCGGAGAATTAATCACTCGTTACAAACGCTTTGATACATGGGGTGAAGGTACTCCATATCCGGCTGAAAAGAATTTCATGTTCAACGATATATCTCGCGAACTTGTAGAATTTTTAAGAGATTCTGTTGAAGACGACGATTACGTTCTTATTGCAACCAATAAATCATCGTTCAGGATTCCATATTTGTACAAAATGTATGGCGAAGATGGAGACCACGGCTCAATTGATTCGCTGCTTTATTATTTCAAATCATTTGGCTCTTTGATAGCTGATACCTTGAATTTTGATGCTGATTTCAACGGTGAGCAAGTTTCATTTGCAATGGTTGGATGGCGTGGAGCTGAGGTTGGTTCTATTCCTGAAGCAATTAATTTCAATGGAGATACGGCATTTGTTAGCGGTAATCTGATATTATTTTCACCGGAAGGAAATTACAAGAGCGATTTTATCAATAAGTCAAAAAAATGGAACTCAATCACCATTGAATCTGAATATCCCGACAATGGTACTAATATTGGACTTTTCGTAGCAGGAAGAAATTCTGAAACAGGAAATATTGATACACTGCTTCATGAGGTTAATCCCGGTAATGTTGATATGAGTCAAATTAATGCAATAATTTATCCTGAAGTATTTGCAAGTCTGAAATTTAGTCAGACCAAGTTTGATATCAAATCTTTATTAAATTCCGATGAAACTTTCATCAGTTCAATTCGTTTGGAATTTGTTCCTGCAGATGAACTTGCTATTTTGCAATCGGAAACTGATATTGACAAAAACGATATCCTAAAAGGTGAACCTGTTGGGTTAAATCTTGCAATTGAGAATATATCCCTAAGGACAAAAACGGATTCAGCAGATATATCAGTTAATGTCTCGAGAGGTGGTACTGATAATAATTTCACATACTACAGCATTTTCAATCTCGAACCTAATTCTAAATTTGAATTTATACAAGATATTAATACTGATTTCCTTGATAGAAATAATAGTATTGACATAAAAATTGACAATGATGAAAAATTAGTTGAGTTCTTTACATTCAATAATTCAGTTACACTTCCTTTAAGAACAGTACCTGATACAGTCAAACCCCGAATTTTAATTAAGATTGACGGAAAATATCATACCTATGGTGATTATATCAGTATAATGCCACTTGTTGAAGTTGAGTTGCACGATAACTCACCAATGACAATCACTGACTCAACTTCACTTACTGTCAGAATTAACGGTTTTTTACATCCTTATCAGAGAACATTATTCAGTGAATTTATTCCTGTTAATGATGGCACAAGTCTGAAAGCAATATTCAGATTCATACCGGATACACTACAATTCGAAGATGCTTCGATAATTGTTTATGCCCGCGATAATGAAGGTAACCGTGATACTTTAACAACTTTAGCCAGACTTTCTCTGTTGAATGCCTTCGTAGAAGATGTGTTTACGTATCCAAATCCGGCGAGAGACATTGTTAATTTCAGTTTGACTTACAAAGCACCTGACCATGGGCTCAATTCTACGCTTGAAATTTATGATTTATCAGGTAATAAAATAGATGAAATTTCCAAAGAATTAAGTCTTGGTACAAATATCTTCCAATGGAATGGAAGATATTTGGGCTCAAGTTCTGTATCATCAGGTATTTATGTTTACAGAATCAAGTATAACGGCAATTTTTACGTAGAGCCTGTATATGGCAAATTTATGATTATCAGATAATCTGCATTATTACTAAAATAATTTATAAAGTTATCCGATTTAATTGAGAATTGCTCATAAATTGAATGGTAACTATAAATTCTTGATACTGAATTTATATATTAATAGAAATAGGTTTTTCACATGAAAATTACATTTTTGGCAAAAGTTGCCATATTCGTAATAATTATTCTTACAAGCAACAATGCGTTTTCTCAAAAAGTCGGTTTCTTGAACTCTAATACCATCAGAGAGAAATTTCCTGATGCAATGCAGGCTCAGCAGAGAGTCCAGAGTATGACCGATGAATGGAAAAGAGAACTCGATGCAATGCAACAAAAAGTAGAAAATCTGGAATTCGAGATTAAAAAGAACAGATTAATTTGGACTGAAACAGAGCGCCAGAATAAAGAAAGTGAATTGGCTACGCTAAGAAAAAGCAGAGAAGATTATGCCCGCTCAGTTTTCGAACCAAAAGGCAAGTATGATGAAGCTGTTGCTACTATATTTACTCCTGTGGAGGAAAAAATTTATGCCGCAGTTCAGAAGGTAGCTTCAGAGCAGGGATTTGATATTTTGGTTGACCAAAGTATCCAGCCTCTCCCCTATGTTAATTATAAATTCGATATGACTGTAAAAGTCTTAAAGAATTTAGGAGTTGATGTTGCTGACCTTGAGAAAGACCTGCAGGAAAGAATTGATAAAGATCCAAGAAATCAGCAAAGAGAATCCAAAGCACCTGCACGAAGGCGAGGTCGCGGAGCTGCTTCCAAACCACAAGAAGAGCGCACTTTCGAACAACCACAATTGCCTGATGGAAATAACCCAAACCCTGAGTTAAGCCCTGAAATGAAAGAAAGGAGAATAAACAGATAAAATTATGATTAATTTAACTGTAGAAAGAATTGCTGAGGTCCTCAATGGCAAAGTCATTGGGGATTCTTCTATATTAATAGAGTCAATTAAACCAATTGAAAATGCAGGTCCGGGTGATATTTCATTTTATTACCATGAGAAATATAAAAATGAATTTCAAAAATCTAATGCGTCGTGTCTGATAATATCTAATGACAACCCCAAGATTCCAAAAGAAAAACAAGCTTACATCAAAGTTGAAAGACCTTACAACAGCTTTGTCACACTTTTACAACATATCGAAAAGTCCCTTAATAGAAAAACTGCAGGCATTCATGCAAGTGCTGTAATTGGAGAGAATTGCGAAATCAGTTCATCAGCTGCAATTTCTGCAGGATGCATTATTGGCGATAATGTTTCAATCGGCGATGCCTCTCATCTTAAACCTGGAGTTGTAGTTTATGACAATGTAAAAATTGGCAGCAATACGATAATCAATTCAAATGTAACTGTTTATCAAGACTGTAAAATTGGAAATAACTGCTTCATATATGCAGGTGCGGTTATTGGCTCCGACGGCTTTGGCTATATAGAAAACAAAGCAGACGGAAGTTACGAGAAAGTACCTCAGCTCGGAAATGTAATACTTGAAGATTTTGTTGAAATTGGAGCAAACTCTACAATCGACAGAGCTTTAGTCGGCTCTACCGTAATTGGAAAAGGCTCAAAATTAGACAACTTAGTACATGTTGCTCACAATTGTGTCATTGGCGAAAATACAGGTATAGCCGCACAAACAGGAGTATCCGGAAGTGTATTCTCAGGAAAGAGAAACAGATTCGGAGGTCAGGTCGGCATCGCCGGTCATCTTGAAATTGCAGATGATGTTACAATACTTGCCCAGTCCGGTGTTTCAAAATCTATAACAAAAAGTGGTATTTATTTTGGTTCACCTGTTAAAGAACATCTAAAAGCGTTCAAAATTGAAGCAGTTCTCAGAAGATTACCTGAATTGGCTCACGATGTTGACCAATTAAAAAATGAATTAAAGAATATTTTAGAAAAACTTGGTGATTAAATGGTTGAAAGATACACACGCCCCGAAATGGGAGCTGTCTGGAGTGAAGAAAATAAATACAGAATCTGGCTAGAAATTGAAATTTTAGCTGTTGAGGCACAATCTGCACTTGGACTCGTTCCGAAAGAAGCTGTGTTGGAAATCAGACAAAAAGCAAATTTTGATGTTAAAAGAATACTTGAAATTGAAGAGACTACAAAGCACGATGTTATCGCATTTCTAACAAATGTAGAAGAATATGTAGGTGAGCCGGCAAGATTTATACATTTGGGAATGACATCCAGCGATGTACTTGATACATGTCTTGCTGTACAAATCAATGAAGCCGGCAGGATACTACTTGATGATATGAATAAATTGAAAGCAGCGCTTGAAAAACGTGCTATTGAGCATAAATATACTGTTTGTGTAGGTCGAAGTCACGGTATTCACGCCGAAGCAATGACATTCGGAACTAAATTCGCATTATGGTATGACGAATGCAATCGTAATATCACTCGTCTTGAATCCGCTTTGGAAGATTGCCGTCAGGGAATGATAAGTGGAGCTGTTGGTACATACGAACATTTATCCCCTTTTGTGGAAGAATATGTTTGCAAAAAATTAGGACTTAAGCCTGCAAACGTTTCTACTCAAGTAATTTCAAGAGACAGCCACGCATATCTGATGACAGTCATTGGTATCATTGGCTCTATGCTCGAAAAAATCGGAATTGAAATTCGTCATCTGCAGAGAACTGAAGTTCGAGAAGCTGAAGAGTTCTTCTCAAAGGGTCAAAAAGGCAGTTCAGCAATGCCTCATAAGCGAAATCCTATTGCTTCAGAAAATATAAGTGGTCAGGCAAGATTACTTCGCAGCAATTCAATTGCAGCAATTGAAAATAATGCACTATGGCACGAAAGAGATATTTCGCACAGCAGTGTTGAGCGTGTGATTTTTCCGGACAGCACTATTGCTCTTGATTATATACTCAACCGTGCAATCAGACTTATAGATAATCTCGTTGTATATCCTGAGCGAATGATAGAAAACTTAAATCTCACTTATGGGCTTATACATTCTCAAAAAATACTGCTTGAACTTGCCAAAAGAGGAATCCAAAGGCAGACGGCTTATGTAATTGTTCAGAGAAACGCTATGCGCACATGGGATGAGAAAATTCCATTTATTGAATCTCTTTGTCAGGATGATGAACTTCTCAGCTATATTTCTAAAAGTGAGCTCGAAAAGCTATTCAGTTATGATAAAGTGTTCGAAAGTGTAGATTATATTTTTAAAAATTGTGGTTTAAATTAGAGGAAAATCATGAAAGCAGTAATTTTAAATCAGCACGGCAGTAGTGATGTACTCCAATATGTTAAAGACTATCCTGTTCCTGAGATAAAGAATAATGAAGTACTACTTAAGGTAGGTGCAACAAGTTTAAACAGAATTGATACTGTTGTGCGTCGCGGCTATCCGGGACTTACTATACCAATGCCACACATTTTGGGCGGCGATATGGCAGGTACAGTTGAAAAACTCGGTAAAAATGTTGAGGGATTTTTGAAAGGTGACAGAGTAGCAGTCTATCCTGTCGCTCTTCCTGATTACCGCGACCCCCGTTATGGCGAAATGGAGCATCTTAATGACGGTTGGCAGTTCTTTGGAATGCAGAGGCAGGGTGCTTATTGTGAATACGTAGCTGTTCCGGCTGAAAATTTATTCAAAATTGCTGACAGCATTTCATTTGAAACTGCGGCATCACTTCCTATAGCAGGCTTAACTGCTTATCATGCTGTAAACTCAGTGACAGAAATAAAGCCGGATGATTATTTCTTCATCTGGGGCGGTGGTGGAGGACTTGCAAGTTTTGCAATACAATTGGCAAAGCTGAAAGGTGCGACCGTTATAGCCACTGTTGGAAATGATGACAAAATCAAAAAAGTAAAAGAATTTGGAGCTGATTATGTTTTTAATCATCACTCACAGGATATCCCTGCCTTAGTTAAGGAAATTACTCCTTCCGGTGTGAACGTTGTTGTGGATTATGTCGGTCCGGCAACATTTGACAGAAGTTTTTCAATGCTCAGAAAAAATGGTACTATTATTTTCTGTGGAATAATTACAGGACTTGAAACCAAATTAAGTATACATCAAACATATTTTCGCCATCTAAATTTAAGAGGAATATATCTCGGTTCAAAACCTGAATTTGCCGCATTTCTAAAATTGATTGGTGAAGGGCAGATAAAATCAAATATTCATAAGGTATTTGATTTGAGAGATGCCGCCGAAGCTCATAATCTTCTTGAAAGTGGTAATTATACAGGAAAAATTGTTCTTAAAGTTTAAGAAAAAAATGACTTATAAATAAATTTTGAGCGATGTTGAAGTGTGATATTAAATTTTCGACATCGCTCATTTTGAATCATGTACTTTGGATGACAATTTCTTTTTTAAATAAATAAGCAGCAAAATGACTCAAAGATAATATTAAATTCGTCATTTTCGTCGAATTGTAAATCAATAATTTTTGATTAATATCACGTAAGGCATTGCAAATAATAGTATTTATAGATATTGGCATATTTATTGTATTATGTTTAATATGAAAAAAATCTTTATATATATTACAATTTTACTTTTTATAGTAACAGCACTAAATTCTCAGGAAATTCCGTTAGAATCCAAAGAACAGTCTAAGGAAATTGAAAAAATTGAACAGCCTGTTGAACCAAACTCTGTTGAGAAAAATGTCAAAGAGAATATTGAGCAGAATAAAAATAACCCTAAATTAGATGAACTCAAACAAAGGCGCCAAAAACGAAATGAACATTTTATAGATAAAGATGGCGACGGTATTAATGATAATCGTTGCAACGGTTTTGGAATGCAGCGGGGAAAAGGCAAAGGTAAAAGAAGTGGTAAAAAGTAATTTTTTTTTATTAATTCTTTTAGCTGTAATTTCAGCTAAAGCCCAGGATTTCGGAAGTTACTATTCATTATCAGCCGGATATGATACAAATCCACTCATAGAGAATGAAAGTAGTGAATCAGCAATTATGAGGAACTCATTTGGTATAGGATATTTTCCTGCTAAAAGTGGTTTTAAAGCATCTTATTCAGGCAATATTACAAGTTTTTTTGCCTTTCCGGAAAGAAATTATAATGCACATATACTAAGAAGTGATTACACTTTTCAGCCATTCAAATATCCTTATTTTGAAATTGAAACCGGTTTAATATCAAAAATGAGACTTAATTCAGTTGATGCTGTATTGTATGATTATATTGATGTGAATCCTCAAATCTCTTTTGTATTGTATTCTGATATCGGTGTTGTCGGGTTGTCTTACCTGCCTTCGAACACATCGTTTATAAATTTCAGAAACTTAGATAATTCTCTGAATGAATTCGAACTATCAATTGACAAAACTTTCAGCACAGAAACCAATGTATTATTTTTAACTAAATTAGGGTATAAAAATTTCTACAATGCTGGGCAGGAATTGCATTCTCCACTAAATCCACTCGGCAGAGGCAAGAATTACAGACGTTTTTCAAACAGGCAAGGTAACCGGCAATCCCCAAACTTCGTATATACTGATAATGTAACAAGTACAATAGATTTTGGGCTTGATATTTATCAACCCATTACTGATAATATTATATTTAGTATATCAGGGAACACTAATATTCATCTTAATGATAACGGGTTTTATTTTGCTTCAGGTACAACTGACTTATACAACGAAAGAGAATTTTTCAATGATATTTATAATTATGAAGAAAAGTCAATATCAGTTAGCACTATATTTGATTTAAGTAAATATATTGATTTATCAATTGCTTATAATTATTTTCAGCGTGATTTTATGTACTCATTGTCACTTATTGATGACAAATATAATAAAGATATCAATAGAAAAGATGACGGCAATTTATTATATGTTGAGATAAAATACAAACCGGAAATGGTTTTAAACTATATAAAATCAATTAACTTCAACTTGAAATTTGACTATTTTTTAAATAAATCAAATTTAGATGAATATTCATTTGAAACCAGCGGAATTATTTTTTCGACAATTTTGGAATTTTAAACTCGACATATATGTCGTTAGGAGTATTATTAAATGAAATTTTTTATTAACATATTTTTTATAATTATAATAGCAATTTCATCAACAATTATAAATTTTTCACAGAATTTTGATTTACATTTAAATCCTGTTTATATAGATAATTTGCCGGGAGTTCAATCTTATACTTATGGCAAAATTGATGAATTCATTGTAATAATTGGTGGCAGGACAGATGGACTTCACAGAAGACAGCCCGTTTTTTCATTTGATTATGATGGAAAAAATAAGAATATAATTGTGATTGATACTAAAAACAAGACTTATTTTTCTAATTCTGTCCTTACTCTCAATTCAAAAATTGCTGAACAAATAAGTTCTACAAATATTCAATTTTATCAGGAAAATGATTATTTGTATTTAATTGGCGGATATGGATTTAGCCCAACTCTAAATAATCATGTTACATATCCCGCACTAGTTGCAGTCAACCTTAGAGGATTGATTAATTCAATTAAAAAAGATGAAGATATATCAAGCAACTTCCGAATTTATGAAGATGATTTGTTTGCAGTTACTGGTGGTTATCTTGAAAAAATAATTGATGTGTTTTATCTAATTGGAGGACACAAATTTACTGGTAGATATAATCCAATGGGTGGTCCATCTTTTACCCAGCAATATACAAATGAAATTAGAAAGTTTACAATAAAGAATGATGATATAAATCTATTTGTAAATCACATTGAGCAAGTAAATGACGAAAGTGCATTTCATAGAAGAGATTATAATGTTCTACCACAAATTTTTCCTGATGGAAGTTTTGGGTTAACTGCATTTTCTGGTGTTTTCAGACCCGAAGCTGATATACCATATCTAAGTGCAGTGGAAATAACAGCAGACAAACATCTTGTTCGTGATGATTTTGCACAGTATCTTAACCATTATCATTGTGCTCATATACCTCTTTACAGTAGCAATGCCAATGAAATGCACTCAGTATTCTTTGGCGGCATAGCACAATATCATTATGAAGATGGAGTTTTGATTCAAGATGATAATGTTCCGTTTGTAAATTCGATTGCAAGTGTAACAAGATTTTCAGATAACAGCATGAAAGAATTCAAATTGAATTCTGAAATGCCAGGTTTACTTGGTGCAAGTGCTGAATTCATATCAATTGATAATTTACCGAAATATGGAAATGGTGTCCTTAATTATGATGATATTGGAGATTCTGTTTTAATTGGATATATATTTGGTGGAATTAACAGCTCTGAACCAAACATATTTTTTACTGATGATGGAACTAAAAGTGAGGCTACTTCAAACTTATTCGAGGTATATTTGATTAAGAAAAAATCAAGTTCTGTAAGCCAGCATATTGAACAAAGCTCCGGTAAACTCAGAATGCAGCTTTTCCCGATGCCCGGAAATGGAGAAGTTAACTTTTCTTTAAATATTGAGAAGCCAGGATTATTGAATATTTCAATTAGCGACCTTAGTGGAAAGCAATTGATAAAAGATATTATTCAAATCGAAAATTCAGGTCGGTTTCTGATTAAGAAATTTTATAAAGAATTAATGCATACTGGTACTTATTTTATTACAGTTACAATTGGAAATGATACAGCAACACAAGTATATATTTTCAATTAATTAAAATATATTTATTTTTTATAATTATTTTTGTAACTTTTACATCAATTGATGTGTCTATATATATGAAATCTAAAGGTGATTTTAGATATAGTATTTTGTTAATTTGATTTATTGAGATTTTATGAGAAAAATATTGTTAATTACGATTGCCTTTGTTATGGCAATCACGGCATCACTAAGCCAAAGACTTAATCTTGATTATAGCGAGAAAGAATCACTAAACTTTTATAAAATTCAAAATATGGTTTATGATGAATGGAAAAAGGTAGGTGATGATAATATCAAAGGATTCAAGCAGTTCAAAAGATGGGAATATTTCTGGCAACAAAGAACTTATCCTGATGGAAATTTTCCGGAAGGAATTGATATATTTGACAGTTATAAAAACTATGAAAGCAAAGTCAAAGATTCAGAACTTACTTTGAATGTCAAATGGCGGTCTGACGGTCCATACAAAGAGCCTGCTGCACCAAACGGACAGCAGGGAATTGGTAGAGTCAACGCAATTAGATTTAATCCAAATAATCAAAACGAAATATGGATTGGTTCAGCATCAGGAGGTCTATGGAAGTCAAATGATTATGGTAAAAACTGGTTTACTTTTCCGTTTACTCAGTTTTTGTCTATTGGTGTATCAGATATAGCAATAGCTCCAACTAACACAAATATTGTATATGTATCAACCGGCGATATGTTTGGCTCCACAAGTAATAGAAATTTTTATTCCATAGGTTTAATAAAATCTACTGATGGTGGTGCAAACTGGAATGTAACAAATTTGAGCCATAAACTTGAAGACCGGGTTTTATTAGGAAGAGTTCTTGTTCATCCACAAAATCCGAATTTATTATATGTTGCAACCAGCCGTGGTATTCATAAATCAACTGATGGCGGGAATAACTGGAAGGCATTTGAGAGGAATCTTCATGTAATGGGTATGGAGTTCAAACCTGGTGACCCTAACACAATCTATGCCTCAACATATTCACATTCTGGTGGTACAGGTGTTTATGTTAGTTATGATGCTGGTGAAACCTGGGAAAGAAAATTATATTTATCGAATGCAATAAGAATTGCCATAGCTGTTACACCTGCAAATCCTGATAAAGTCTATACTTTAGCAGCAATGACAGGCACTAACGGTTTTCATTCAGTTCATCAGTCTGATAATTCAGGTGAAACTTTTGAAGAGAAAACTACTGTATCTTCTTTAGGCAGGAATATTCTTGGCTGGCATACCGGCAATTTAAATAATGATTCAAGAGGGCAGGGATTCTATGATTTATGTATTATAGCATCACCTGTAAAAGAAGATGAGCTTTATTTTGGCGGGATTAATATATGGAGAACGACTGACCCAAGTACAAGCAGTTCTTATGTGAAGGTGACTCACTGGACTCCATCAAATAATTATCCTTATGTGCATGCTGACCAGCATACTTTTACATTTGCCCCTGATAATATGACTCTTTTTGTTGGTAATGATGGTGGTGTTGATGCTACTACTAATCGCGGAAGCAGCTGGGTGTCATTTTCCAGTGGAATGAATATCACTCAGTTCTATAGAATTGGTGTATCCCAGACAACCGGTTCAACTGTTATTTCCGGCTCTCAGGATAACGGTACATCACTTTTCAAAGGAAATGACAACTGGAGCAAAGTTTTAGCTTCTGACGGTATGGAAGCTATTATTGACTATACAAATGCAAACAGAATGTATGCATCTATGTATAACGGAAATATTTTCAGGTCGACTGACGGCGGACAAAACTTTTTTAATATTCTAAACAGCAATATTACTGATGAAGCAGGAGCCTGGGTAACGCCTTATGTCCTTAATCCAAAAAATCCAAACACAATATATGCCGGATACAGAAGCGTATGGAGATCAAATACTTCAGGTAGCTCGGGTTCATGGAGAAAAATATCTGATTTTTCCCCATCTTCGACTTTGGAGGCAATCGCTGTTGCACCAAGTGATACGAATGTAATTTATGCTTCATCATTAAATCAGTTATTTGCGACATATAATGGTGGCAAAGACTGGGAAATGATTCATACATCTAATACTTATATTACTTATATTGCAGTGGACTTTCAAAATCCACGAAGAATTTGGCTTTCTAAATCAGGCTATAATGCTGATGAAAAAGTTTTGGAGCTTGTAAATGGTGAAATTGTTAGAAACCTCACAGGAAATTTACCGAACGTACCTGTAAATACTATTGTATTGCAGGAAAATTCACCTGACAGACTTTATATCGGAACTGATATCGGTATTTTTTATACTGATTACAATTCATATTACTGGCAAAGATATGGCACTGATATGCCTAATGTTATTGTTATGGAATTGGAAATTCACAAAGGTGAAAAAAGAATTTATGCCGGAACATACGGTAGAGGTTTATGGTCAGCCCCCATAATTGAATGTAATGCAGTCACACCGGAAATCATTGTAGATGAATACAGCAAATTCTGCCCGGGTGATACTATCACTATGAGAGCCAAAAATATCCATCCTAATTATTTATGGTCAAATGGCGCTACTACCAGAGAAATCAAAGTAACCAAACCCGGCTTTTATTCACTTGCAGTTATTGATAATAGCGGATGTATCGGAAGGTCTGAAGCTTATATTGTAGAAAAAACTCCTTTCGATGAAATGTTAATTAATCAAATTGAAGATGAATTTTTATGTCCTGGTGGAGAGCTATATTTGTATGCCTCTCCGGGATTTGATTCATATATTTGGTCAAATGGAGGAACAGACAGAATCACAATTGTCAGCGAGCCCGGTGTTTATTCAGTAGTAGGAATAAACCCGAAAGGTTGTACAGTGGCATCTGAAGAAATCTATGTAGATGTCAAACCTTTACCTGATAAGCCTACTATATCACAAGACGGACCGACACTCATAGCAAGTTATGGTTCTGCATACCAATGGTATCTCGACGGAAGAAGGATATTTAATTCTACTGAAAGAAAGCACACTATTCAGGATGGCAGAATAGGAGAATATTCTGTAAGAGTATTCAACGAGTATGGATGCTTTACAGATTCAGACCCATATTCTATTGTAACAAGCGTCGAAAATAACATATATCATGATTTTGATTTCATAGTAAGTAACAACCCCGGAGAAGGAAACTTCTCGTTTGAATTTACTCAACCTATTATTGGAAGTATATCTATTTCGGTTAGCGACCTAAGCGGAAGAAGATTGTATTCTACTGATAATAATTACGCATCAATAAACAACTATTTACTTGATATTTCTCATTTAGCTAGCGGTATTTATATAGCAAAAATACAAGCAAATAATCAAATCAAGACAATCAAATTAGTGAAAAATTAAGATTCGTTTTATAACTCATATCAACTCTCGATAAATCATATACCTCTGCACCCTAAAAAGTGCGGAGGTTTTTTATTTAAAGTCAGATTGATTGTTTTAAGTAAAAAAATGATACTTCTGTACATTAATAAAACTAAAAATATTTTGATATTATTTATGGTAATTAATTTCATTAAATTGCTTGGAAATTAATTAATAATTTCAATATTGATATGGTTTATACCGAACCTTTCAATTTGTTACCAGCAAAGTATTTACGGAATTGAGTATAATCATGGTTTTCAAAATCATCGAACATCATTAACCAAAATCAGGTCAAGTATATTAGAAACTTCAGAAAATTTGATTGGTAAAGGTAATTCCAATCATTTTAATGCCTTTTATTCATTTCCAATTTTTAGAAATGAATGTCAACCCAGTCCTTTGAATTTGGGATTTAATATAGGATACAAGCAAACAAGTGCCGAAGTTTTTGGATATTCAAAAGATCAAATACTCTTAAATAATGAATTAATTACAGGTGATATCAAACAATCAATTAAAATAGATTATACATCATTTGTAATTGGCACTTATTTGACTTTATTTGAAAGTAGTATTACATTTATGACTTTTGGAATTGAAGGTCATTTTTTTGCTAATAATTCGTATTATCAGAAAGAAGTAATAACTTCCCCAAAAAATGAAGGGGCATTCCAGGATAATCAGTCAAGAAGTAGAAATATTCAAACTGGTAAAATTCCTGATATTAATAGCATTATTTATATTTGTTATGCGAAAATTCATTTTGATATTCCTTTGAATGAAGAAAAGAATTATTATATTTCGCCAACTCTATTTTTGGAGTTTCAAATAAATGAGATTTCAAAATCTTCGGGTTGGTTTTCTACGTCTTATGGTATTGGATTAAGTTTCAAATACCATTTCAAAAAACCACTTAACTTTAACTTTGATAATATTTTAACTCCCAGCTAATTTATGATTTTTTTACATTTTCAACACCAAAATCATCTTAGCTCTCAAGCCCTATCCATAATTTATAAAATTTTAATATCTAAGTAAAAAAATGTAAGTGGAATTATTAAATGATTTTATTTCTGGTGATTCTTACACCGATTTCAATTGACCAAAGATTCCAATTTTGAACGGAATTTATTCCTGATAAAGTGTATCTTAGACCTATAAATGGATTTGCTGTCCATAGATAATCAATATTGAGAGGGTATTCTTTTGAAAATTTCAAATGAAAATTTATATTCATAGGTTTTAAATCTGAATAGCTGCCTTGTACAAAATTTCTTTTTCTTGTACCAGTATCAGGAAAAAATCCTCTGTCTTCTGGACTTGTAAGACTCTCTGAATATTGGATTGTATTTTTAAAATGAAATTCGAAGTCAATGCCAGATTCAATGCCAAATGTTCCAATCAAATCCTGATTATAACTTATTGAAAATAAATATGATTGAAATTCTAAAGAAAGGTCGTGTCTGAAAATACCATTTAAAGGCACACTGTCAAAATTAAGCAAAATATTTTCATTTGCTGAAAGTGCCGAATTTCTATTTATGTATGATATACCCAAATTTACAAATCCGGATTCTGATACCTTGAACCCAAAATTCAATCCTATCTGATGACTGCCACCACTACCGACAAGGTCTTTTGGGCAGCAGGTTTCAAGAACGGAAATTGAACTCAGGTCAGCATAATGATTGTCAAATCCATAAGAGTATCCGGCACCAATTTTACTTCCACTTAATAATTCTGTTGAAAATGAAGTAAAATTATTTACCATGAACACAGCCAAAATAACAGACAAAATCATTACATAATATTTAGTTTTAATATTTATATTATTCAAAAATGAATCAATATAAATCAAGCCATTTTGAGGAAAGTGAAAATTTTTGAACAAGTTCAAAGATACTTCAATTTGCTCAGATGGATTTAAAAATAGATATATTAAAAGATATATGTTTCTATTGTTCAATTTTGATTCATAATATGATTAAATAATATCTGCAAATATATAAAATATTATAATTCAAAGGTATTTTAGTGAATAGATTTGTATTAAATTGTGATAAATTGAACTTTTTTTTTTATATTTGAAATTATTAAATGGCAAAAAAATAAAATTAGCTATTTAAATATGTGCATAGATTGATATAAGTATGATAAATAATTTAATTACTAATAGTGGTTTAACAGGATATGAATAAGATTCTTGAAGCAAGGTTTATAGGTCCGGAGGTAAAACTATTTAAAGTGCTTGCTCCGAAAATTGCCGAAAAAAAGAAAGCGGGGCAGTTTATAATTCTTCGTGTTGATGATTTTGGAGAAAGAATTCCATTGACAATAGCTGATTCTGACATTAATGAAGGTTCTATAACGATTATAGTTCAGGGAATTGGCGCAACTACCAAAAAATTGAATACTCTTGAAGCCGGTGACTACATTCATGATGTGGTTGGTCCACTTGGCAAAGCTTCTCATATAGAAAATTTTGGTACAGCTGTGAGCATAGGTGGTGGTGTTGGGACTGCAATAGCATATCCAACTGCCAAAGCACTCAAAGAAGCGGGAAATTATGTAATCAGCATCATTGGTGGCAGGTCGAAAGAATTTATAATACTTGAAGAAGAAATGAAAAAAGTTTCCGATGAGGTTTACCCAACAACCGATGACGGATCTTATGGATATCATGGATTTGTAACCCAAAAACTGGAACAACTGATTGAGTCAGGCAAGAAAATTGATTTTGTCCTTGCAATCGGTCCAATTCCTATGATGGCAGCTGTAGCCAAAGTTACAGAGCCTTATGGTATTCAAACTGTTGTTTCGCTCAATCCTGTTATGGTTGATGGTACAGGAATGTGCGGAGGCTGCAGAGCTTATGTTGATAACAAACCTGTATTTGTTTGTGTTGATGGACCCGAATTTGACGCTCATAAAGTTGACTTCAAAATTTTGTTGCAGAGAAACAGAATGTACCTTCCACAGGAAAAAGAGACCTTAGACCATCATGTTTGTAATTATGATAAAATGTATGATATAGAATCTTCAAAAAAAGCTAACGAGGAGATTGTCAATGGCTGAAATGAGCATAAAAGAACGTTATAAAATTCCAAGACATCTAATGCCGGAACAAGACCCCGTCGAACGAAGCCACAATTTCGAAGAGGTAAATCTCGGTTATACCATTGAAATTGCTATGGAAGAAGCAGAAAGATGTATTCGTTGTAAAAATCCGGTATGTGTTGCAGGATGCCCTGTTGCTGTCAAAATTCCGGAATTTATTAAAATGATTGCTGATGGAAAAATTGATGAAGCAGCTGCAATTCTTAAAGAAGATAATGCTCTTCCGGCAGTTTGCGGTAGAGTTTGTCCACAGGAAGAGCAATGCGAAGCTGTTTGTGTAGTCGGCAAAAAAGGAAAACCTGTAGCAATTGGTTATCTCGAAAGATTTGCAGCAGATTGGGAAAGAAATAATGCTAAATTAAAAGAAATTAAAATTGTTCCGAAATCAGGGAAAAAAGTAGCTGTAGTTGGAGGTGGTCCTGCAGGTCTAAGTTGTGCAGGCGACCTTATTCAAATGGGACATGATGTTACTGTTTTTGAAGCTCTGCACGAAATCGGAGGTGTATTAATTTATGGAATTCCGGAATTCAGACTGCCTAAAGATATTGTTAAAGCTGAAGTTGAAGCACTTCAAAAATCCGGAGTTGAGTTTGTAACAAATTATGTAATCGGATTGACTGAAACAATCGAAGAGCTACAATCCAGATTCGATGCTATATTCATCGGTGTTGGAGCCGGTCTTCCCTACTTTCTCAATATTCCTGGCGAACACCTGAACGGAGTTTATTCAGCAAATGAATTTTTGACAAGAGTTAACCTGATGAAGGCTTATGACTTCCCGAATAATCCTACTCCGATGCTTGACCTTTATAATAAGACTGTTGCTGTATTTGGTGGTGGCAATACCGCAATGGATGCAGTTCGAACATCCAAAAGACTTGGCGCTAAGCGTGCAATTATCTGTTACCGTCGTTCTGAGCAGGAAATGCCTGCAAGAGTAGAAGAAATTCACCATGCAAAAGAAGAAGGCATCGAGTTTAAATTGCTTGTTGCTCCACTTGAATTTATTGGTGATGAGCAGGGCTGGCTTCGTGCTGTTAAACTTCAGCAAATGGAGTTGGGTGAGCCTGATGCTTCCGGCAGAAGAAGACCTGTGCCTATTAAAGATGCAATTGAAACCATAGAAATTACCGCCTCAATTATCGCTATAGGTAATGGCTCGAATCCAATTATCTCATCAACTACTCCTGAACTCATTGTAAATAAATGGGGAAATATCACAGTCAGCGAAGGGAATATGAAAACCAATATGAGAGGTATTTTCGCGGGTGGTGATATTGTTACCGGCGGTGCTACGGTTATTCTTGCTATGGGTGCAGGACGCACAGCCGCAAAAGCTATTGATGATTATTTGAAAAATCCAGAAAGCTGGTAATATTGAACAGCCCTATAAATTCCAATCGCGAGGTCTATCTTGACCTCGCGAAATTTTTTGCCATGATAATGATGGTAGCAGGTCACTCCTTTTTTGAATTAGCAAACCCTGAATTTTATAACCTAAAAGTTTTTCCATGGGATTGGTGGAATTTCGCTCGCGGAAAAACTGCACCTATGTTTCTTTTCCTTTCAGGTGCTGTTCACGTATTTGCAAATTTCAAATCCGGAATTGAGCAAATATCAAAAGATACTTTCAAGCGTCGCATTTTGATGGCAATAGTACTTCTTGTAATAGGATATACTCTGAACTCGCCTATTAATAGTTTGTCCGAATTATATTCTATACAGTCGCATAGACTTGAAAGATTTTTGCAAGTTAATATTTTGCATGTATTCGGAGTAGGACTTTTCATTCTTGCACTCATTTATAGATTCGCAGGAAGTATAAAAAAAGTGCTTATCATCAATTTGATTTTAGGAATATTTGTAATATTAATTACTCCTGTAATTGGAATTTCAGAACTTAACTCAATTCCAAAATTTATTTCAAATTATTTGAATTTCAAAGGTGGCTCATTATTTACAATGCTCCCCTACTCAGCATATATGTTTTTGGGCACAGTATTTGGAATTTGGCTCAGAAGTCGTAAACTTTCAAACAATACACTCCAACTGCGAACGGGACTTCTAATGTTCACTATAGGACTATTTTCAATATTATCGGGAATTGCAATTACAAAATTATTAATTTACAACGGTTTACGATTTGATTTGAGAATTGATTCAGGTGTAGTGATTCGGAACATAGGAATAATAATTTTATTAATTTCCATTTCAAGACAAATCAAAATTACAAACATAAAAATTATTCAATTTATCAGCAAATTATCCAAAAGAGCAATTTATATATATGTTATTCATTTATTTATGATTTACGGAATTGGACCTCTTGCTGGATTTAAATACTTTTATGGAAAGATGTTTGAGCCGTTTGGAGCAATGATGATGAGTTTTCTTATAATGATATTGTCAGTTTTATTCACAATACTAATTGACAAAATTTTACCCTTTAAGATTACTAAAATTTTGTTTTTAACCATTTTAGTTGCATATTCTCTGATTTTTATAATGAATTGATATTTTGTTGGCAAATTTTCATAATAATCTAATAATTTTCTATTGTTAGTCTGATTTTATTTACTACTTTTGTTATATGAATTTCTTCACAAAACATATTATAAAAATCGTATTATTATTATGGTTATTCCTTTGCGGATTCAATCATTCCGATATAATTATTTCCAACACCTTAAATGGCACAGATTTTGTAAGTTTTAATTCGAAGTATTTTGTAACTAATCAGGATACAATAACTTCAACAAAAATTACTAAGGTCTGGTACACTCAGGCGGAATTAAATGTCGAAGTGTATCAGGTTCAGAAGCAACAGAATATAACTATTACGGTTTACAATATGTTAGGAAAAGAAGTGTTGGAAGTGTTCAAAGGTATCTCCTCGACAAGAACTGAAGAGGTATACTCTGCAACATTCAATTTGCCGAACGGAATATATATTTGCGTTTTGCAAGGCAATACTTTTCGTGATTCCGAGAAATTCATAATATCGAGGTAGCTTTGAAAAATCTATACAAAACAGTATTATACTGTGCATTGTCAATTACATTATTGGCGAATATTAGCACAACTCTATTATATGCGCAAATGTCCGACGGTGGATTTTCAGAAGTATGGCTATCGAGAAATATCGGAGCCCGTCCAATCGCTATGGGCGGAGTTTATTCAGCTATAGTAAATGAGCCATCAGGAATATTTTATAACCCAGCAGGTACAGCATTTATGCCAAATGCACCTACTTTCAATACATCAGTCAGTTCAATTGGATTAGGCAGAACTCACGCCAGCCTTGCATGGGCTCAGGAAATTCTACCTCATTTCGGAGTTGGTGCAGGGGTAAATAATCTATATTCCGGCTCTTTCACTGGTCGTAATGTGCAAGGAACACCCACAAGAGATTTAAATAATAACCACATTTCGGCAATGGTGAGCGGTGCATACAGATTAGAATACTTCAGTATGGGTGCTTCAGTTAAGTATATCAACAACTCGCTTAATGGTGCAAACATATCGGCAAACGGTTTTGCTATGGACCTTGGAGTAAAATTGAATGTACTTGATTTATTCAGTTTCGGTCTTGCTATGAATAATTTGTTCGGCTCGATGAACTGGAACACAGCTTCATCGCCAACAGAAGAGATTCCTTTTACAATTCGCACAGGCGTAGCGGCTGAATTTGGACTTAATGAAGAAACAATAATGTCAAGAACATCAATCACAGGAGAAGAAGAATTAGTAACACTACCCCCTACCAGATATATTCTTCTTGGTCTTGATGCGGTAATGAATCAGTTTGATGCAACTCCATCATTTATTATTGGTGCTGAAATAGTTCCTCATGAATTTATAGCTATTAGAGGTGGAATAGCTGTTTATGGGAGTGACATGGGTGATGCAAAATTCTTGCCTATGAATTACTGGGGCGGAGGATTATCTTTCAGACCTCCTCTTGATATGGACTTCAATATTCATATTGACTACTCAATTTCAAACGAATTTATGACAAATGACAGAATAGCTCATCATGTATCGCTGATATTTGAGTTGTAGGTTTAGGAGAGTTCAATTTTTATTTTGGAATTACTTATTATCATTTTTCCCTAAAAATAATATGCAACAATCCTATTATGCTATCGTAATAATAATTAATAGATGGTTTATTGTATAATAATTTGCAATTTTATATTATTATTATGGAGTATTTACATTGAAAATATACGGATATATACCAAGTTGTATTGTAATATTGTTTTTATTTACAAGCATATCAAATTCTCAAAAAGTTGATTTCCTTGATTCTGATACAATTCTGGAAAAATTTCCCGATGTAATACTCGCACAAAAGCAGATTCAATGTTTGGTTGAGGGATGGAAACAAGAACTTGATTCAATAAAACAAAAAGCAGATAGTCTCGAATCACAACTTAAAAAAAATCATTTGATTTGGAATGATACTGAAGTTCAGAGCATAAAGAAAGAAATTGAAACTCTCAGGGAAACTCGCGAAGAATATGCAAGAACAATATTCGAGCCGAATGGAAAATATGACGAAGCTGTGAAAACAATTTTTCTGCCAATTTCAGATAAAATTAAGGTTTCAGAAAGGCATACAGATTAAATCTTTCAGAATCGAACCTAAAGATTGTGATGATATTATAAATTTATTACGAAATATTTCAAATTCAGACCTACTGATTCAACTTATTTATAAATCTAAATATCAATAAAATAAATATTATGAAAGCAATTGTCTATAAGAAATATGGTCCGCCCGAAGTAGCAGAATTGATGGAAGTCAGTAAGCCAGTACCAAAGGACAACGAAATTTTAGTTAAAGTATATTCATCTACTGTAAACCGTACAGACGCCGGCTTTCGAAGTGCAGAGTATTTTGTTTCAAGATTTTGGAGCGGATTATTCAGACCGAAATACCAAATATTAGGTTGTGATTTCTCCGGAGTTATTGAAGATATTGGAAAGGATGTTACTAAATTTAAAATTGGTGATTCAGTCTTTGGTTTTAACGATGTTACTTTTGGTGGTCACGCTGAATTTTTAACAATATCAGAAAACGATGCAGTGGTTCATATACCTGAAAATTTTGATTTTGATGAAGCAGCAGCTATCTCAGAAGGTGGTCATTATGCCCTTGTGGACATAAGAGCAGCAAAGGTCAAACCTAATGACAATGTTTTGGTATATGGCGCCACAGGTGCTATTGGCTCTGCTGCGGTTCAGCTTTTAAAACATTATGGTGCCGTAGTTTCTGCAGTATGTAATACCAAAAATATAGAACTTGTAAAATCTCTTGGTGCAGATTTTGTGATTGATTATCAAACTGAAGATTTTACAAAGACTGACAAGAAATTTGATTTTATATTCGATGCAGTAGGCAAAAGTTCGTACAAACAGTGTAAACCACTTTTAAGTGATAGCGGGATTTACATTTCTACAGAACTTGGTAAAAATGGGGTAAACATACTATTAGCTATAACTTCAAAATTTTCAAAAGGGAAAAAACTACTTTTTCCGATACCAACTATTAATAAGGAAGACTTGCAATTCTTAAAAGGTTTAGTGGAAAAAGGAAAATTTAAACCTGTCATAGATAGAAAATACAGATTAGAGGAAATCAGGACGGCTTATGAATATGTTGAAACCGGCCAAAAGACGGGAAACGTGATATTAAAAATTGTTGGATGACTTGAAACTAACATAATCATTCTAATTGGCTTAATTTGTGAGATGAATAGTTCAATCTTAATACCTCAATCATAATTCTCGGAAATCCGATATTCAGATTAAATCTAAACAATTCGTGAAAATGAGTCAACCCCGATTTATCTCGAAATTGACTCATAATCATCAAAAATTACTTACTCAATTATACTTTTCGTAGGCTGATTCAGCTCTGCGAAAATCGCAAGAACTTCATGAATTGATTTTGAACCTAAATCACCTTTTCCATGCTGACGTAATGAAACAGTATTACTATCAACTTCCTTTTGACCGGCAATGATAGCAAAAGGTACTTTCATTTGTTCGGATTCTGCAATTTTACGGTTAACTTTTTCACTACGGGTATCAATTTCTACACGATATCCCATTTCTTTTAATTTTTTATAAAGATTTTCGCAATATTCGTTCTGATTTTCACCAATCGGTAAAATCGAAATTTGTACAGGAGCAATCCAGAATGGGAAATTTCCAGCATAATGCTCAATCAAAATTGAAATAAATCTTTCCATAGAACCAAATGGGGCGCGGTGAATAATTACAGGGCGATGTTTTTGATTATCATTACCCATATATTCAAGCCCAAAACGTTCGGGCATTACATAATCCACCTGTACTGTTCCTAACTGCCATTTCCTTCCAATAGCATCTCGAACAATAAAGTCAATTTTTGGTCCGTAGAAGGATGCTTCTCCTAACCCGATGAAGTAATCAAGTCCCATTGAATCAGCTACTTCCTTGATTTCTCTCTCAGCTTGTTCCCAATATGCGGGGTCTCCGGCAAACTTATTACTCTCGTCATCCCTGAATGAAAGTCTTGTTGTAACCTGCATACCAAATGTATTGAACACAAGCTGTGTAAGCTCAACAGCATTAATTAGCTCGCTTTTTAACTGTTCGTGAGTACAATAAATATGAGCGTCATCTTGGGTAAATCCTCTTACGCGTGACAAGCCGCTTAGTTCACCTGACTGCTCATAGCGGTAAACTGTACCAAATTCAGCAAGTCTAAGGGGTAAATCTCTGTAACTACGTGGCTTTGAAGCATAGATCTGATGATGATGCGGGCAGTTCATTGGCTTAAGCATATATTCTTCTTCTTCTACCTTAATAGGTGAGAACTGGGAGTCAGAATAATAGGGATAGTGACCTGATGTTTTATATAAATTCAAATTTCCAATATGAGGAGTTATTACCTCTTGATAACCTCGTTTGATCAGCTCTTTCTTGAGAAAATCTTCGAGGATTCGGCGAATAATTGTACCCTTCGGCAACCAAACCGGAAGCCCACCGCCAATAGTTGGAGTAATCATATATAATTCCAACTCTTTACCAAGCTTTCTGTGATCGCGTCTTTCAGCTTCTTCACGCAAAACCATGTACTCATCAAGAAGTTTTTGCTTTGGAAATGTTATGCCGTAAATACGAGTCATCATTTTGTTATCAGAATTTCCTCTCCAATATGCTCCTGCAACCGAAAGTAATTTTACAGCTTTGATTAAGCCGGTATTCGGTATATGACCACCTCGACATAAGTCAGTAAAACTGCCGTGCTTACAGAAAGTAATCTGCTCGCCTTTAAGACCTTCGATGAGTTCAATCTTATATTCATTTCCAATTTCTGTATAATATTGCATTGCGTCTTCCCAAGTAGATTCAGACATATTGTATGTTGAATTCATTTTGGCAAGTTCTTTCATTTTCTTTTCTATTTCAGGTAAATCTTCAGTTGTGATTTTTGTTCCTTCGGGAAGGTCAACATCGTAATAAAATCCATTTTCAATTGAAGGACCTATACCAAACTTTGTGCCCGGATAAAGTTGCTGCAATGCTTCTGCCATTAAGTGGGCAGATGAGTGCCAGAACATTTGCTTGCCGTCATCATCATTAAACGTTGCGATTTTCACATCGGCATTCTCCCTGATAGGATGATTAATCTCAAAATAATCACCGTTTACAACTGCTCCTAAAGCATTTCTTGCTAATCCTTCTGATATTGTACTTGCTACTTCGAATGGAGTTACACCACTATTGAATTCTCTGACCGAACCATCTGGAAATTTAATCTGTATCATAATTTTAATATTAAATAATTATAGAATTTTAGACATATTTAATTTTATAAAGAAGTAATTTTTGCAGTAAAATTGTAAAAATCATTGATAATCTTTTAATATTTGTGCTATGATCATTGTTTTTTGCAAATAATTTAATAATTGAAATGTATTTGCGTCTAAATCAATAATTTCCAAAACTTCTAATTTTTACATAGGAGAAATTCCTCATGAGATTTCTATTACTAATTTTCATGCTCTATATTATACCAATTTTTACGGTATTTTCTCAGACTGAAAAAGAAATTATTGAAAACATAGATTTGATTATTCAGGATGGTGATTTTGATAAAGCTAATAAAGCAATTGACGACGGCTTAAAATTACTTCCTGAATCATCTGAACTTCTAAGATATAAAGCCGGATATTATCTTTCGATACAGGACTCCGAAACTGCTTTAACTTATTACAAAAAAGCTCTTGAAAAAGATATTAATAATTTAAATGTTTACAAAGAACTTGGTGATTTACATTTTTATCTGGGTAACTATGACGAATCAATCAAATATTTGGACTATGCCATAGCCGTTAATGACAAAAACTCCAATTATTATTACAGCAGAGCAATGAGTCATGGCAGCAAAGGTAATTTTAAAAAATCAGTTGAAGACTTTGATAAATGTTTGGAAATTACGCCGGAATTCTCAGCAGCTTATAACAACAGAGGTCTTGTCAAAGCAAATTCAGGCGATAATATTGGTGCAGCTGCCGATTATAAGCTTGCTTTGAAATATGACGAAGGAAACCTTTCTGCTTATCAAAATCTTGGAAATGCTTATGCAGCTATGGGCAAGCCTGAAGATGCGATTACTCAATACAACAAATGTATCGAAATTGACCCTGCTTATTATTTAGCATATTACAACCGTGCAAATATTAAAGATGATTTGGGTGACAAACTTGGAGCACTCGAAGATTATGATTTTGCTATTTTAGTTAACCCTGATTTCCCTCAGGCATATTATAATCGTGGGATTTTAAATTATTCAAGCGGTAGATTTCAGGAAGCTTTGGACGATTTTAGTACACTTGTAAATGTTGCCTCAGATTTTCCTGCAGCATACTATCACAGAGCTTTAGTAAAACACGAACTTGACGATAAAGATGGTGCTATTGCAGACTGCACTCGCGAAATCGGTCTTAATAACAAAAATCATCAAGCGTATTATTTGCGTGGATATTTGACATCAGAATTAGGAGATAATGAAGGCTCTATTCGAGATTTCAATAAAGTAATTGAATTAGACCCTAATTCACCTCAGCCATATATTAACCGTGGAATTGCTTATGCTGAAACCGGCAATAATCAAAGTGCTTGTGATGATTTCAACAAAGCTCTTGGTTTAGGGCTTCAAGAAGCTCAGGAACTTATTGAAAAAGTTTGCAAGTGATAACAAATTGGATCATTATAGTATTATTGCATTGTCAACCCATGCAAGTAGTATGAAAAAATTATATTTTTGATTCTTTTTTGCAATTTATGATTATATTGATATATTTGTAAGTCTTCTTCATGTTTAAAATTAAATAGATTTAAATTCATTAAACTTTTATCAAATGCAAAAAGTAGATATACGAAAAATTCTTCATGCTAAAATACCGGGTTTGTTTCACAAATATCCTGATTTTATTGGCAATCTAATTGTTAATTTTATGAAATGGTTTGTAAAAGTTGACGAAGTAAATCGCTTTTTGGAAATTGCGGGTGAAAAAAGGGGCTTGGATTTTATCGAATCCACTTTTAATGAGTTAAATTTTAAGTATATAATGTCTCAGTCAGATAAGGAAAAAATACCTTCTGAAGGACGGCTTATAATTGTATCTAATCATCCGCTTGGCGGGCTTGATGGTCTTGCTATGCTAAAAGCAATAAGCGAGGTTAGAAAAGATGTTAGAGTCGTGGCAAATGACATATTGCAAAATTTGGAAAGTTTGTCCGAACTATTTATTCCGCTTGATGTTTATTCAATGACTAAACAAAAATCCCAGATATTAAATATTGAAGCAGCACTTAAAGATGAGCAAGCGATAATAATTTTTCCTGCCGGAAAAGTTTCAAGGTTACGTGCTTCCGGAATTCGTGATTTAAAGTGGCAGAATGGAGCTATTCGTTTTAGCGGTAAAACTGAAGCTCCGGTACTTCCAATATTCATAGAAGGCAGAAATTCACTGACATTCTATTTAAGCTCTTTGATAAATATTAATATTGGTATGTTGATGTTACCAAGAGAACTCTTTAGAAAAAGAAATGGAAGTATTAAGATTAAAATCGGAGATTTGATTCCTGCTACAACTTTCAAAAACAGTCAACTGAAGATTAGCGTTCAAACTAAGCTGCTTTACAAGCATATTTATAAAGTAAGAGATAATGAGCCCGGACTTTTCAAAACCGAGCAAACAATTATTCATCCTGTTGAAAAAAAAAACCTTGTTGAAGATTTAGGTAATTCAAGGTTACTTAGCAATACTAATGATGATATGAAGATTTATGTAGTCGAGCATGACGTAGCACCAAACATCATTAAGGAAATATCGAGGCTTAGGGAATTAACATTTCGCAAAGTTGGAGAAGGAAGCGGAAAAACATTTGACATGGATATACATGATTTATACTATAAGCATATTGTATTGTGGGATGATAATAACAACGAAATTGTTGGTGCTTACAGGCTTGGTGATACCCACGATATTTTAGATAAATATGGTCCGAAAGGACTTTATAATTCTTCTCTTTTTGAACTTTCTAACGTCTATTTAGATATGGTTGATTCATCACTTGAGGTTGGCAGGAGTTTTATTCAACAAAAATATTGGCGAAGTAATGCATTGGACTATATCTGGCAGGGAATTGGGGCTTATTTATCGAATTATCCTGATATCAAGTATTTATGGGGTAATGTTTCACTTAGTGATTCATATCCTGAAATTGCTAAAGCATTGATTGTGAAATATTATTCAAAATGGTATCCGGGTGATTCTACACTTGCTAAACCGCTGATGGTTAATAAATTCAGTAACAAGGTGCTGGCTGATGTTGACAAAATTATTTATGCTGATGATCTAAATAAAGACTTTATAAATTTAAAAATTGCTTTAAAAAGTCTGGGACTTAGTATACCGGTCTTATTCAGACGCTACAGTGAGCTCACTACCCAAGGTGGAACGCAATTTATTTCATGGGGAGTTGACCATAATTTAAATAATTGTATTGGAGCTTTGATTTTGGTTGACTTATCAATGATAAAAGATGAAATGAAGGAAAGATATTACTCGCAAAAAAGTTTTTTAGTTTGATTAATGAATCCATTTCTAGTATGTTTCTGAAATATATTATAGTATTCTTAACTAAATTGACCTGAAAAAATTGATACTTAATTATCCTAAATACAGTCATAATTATTATATGGACATAGCTCTGGGGCTTGCCGAGAAATCCTTAAAGAATGGAGATGTTCCTATCGGTGCAGTTATAGTGCGGGGTTATGATATAATCGGTAAAGGTTATAATAAAGTCGAAAAAAATGCAAATGCTACTAAACACGCAGAAATTATTGCAATCAACGAGGCAATTAAAACTACAGGTTATAAGCATTTGATTGATTGCACACTATATGTAACTTTGGAGCCTTGCCCAATGTGTGCAGGAGCAATCGTGCTATCTAGATTAAAAACAGTTATATTTGGAGCTTATGACCCTAAAGCAGGAGCAGGCGGAAGCATTCTTAATCTGCTAAATAATGCACAATTAAATCACAGATGCGAAGTTTACGGAGGATTTCTCGAAGAAAGATGCAGCTCAATGATTACTCACTTTTTTAAAGATTTACGGAGAAATAAATAATATGGATTATGCTTTAAAACCGGCTTTATATCTTGTTTCAACTCCAATTGGTAATCTTGAGGATATTACATTAAGAGCTTTACGCATTTTGCGTAATGCAGATATTATAGCTTGTGAGGATACCCGCCATTCTGGCATTCTACTCAAGAAACTGGAAATTGAACACAAAAAATTAATCAGCTATCATGAGCATAATGAATCAGAACAAAGCAAAAAATTAGTGGAATTAATAAAATCCGGCTCATCAATTGCATTGATTTCGGATGCCGGAACTCCTCTTATTTCAGATCCGGGCTTCAGAATAGTTGCTTTAGCTGCTGATGAAGGAATTATGATTGTTCCCGTTCCGGGTGCAACTTCATTTGTTGCAGCATTATCGGCTTCAGGTATGAGTGTTCACAGATTTACTTTTGCAGGATTTGCTCCACAGAAAAAAGGACGACAAACTTTTTTAAAAAAAATAAGTGAAATTGACAATACTGTTATACTTTTTGAATCAACTCACCGAATTGAGAAACTCCTCATTGAACTTTTTGAAATTGCAGGCGGAGAAAGAAAGCTATGTATAGCACGAGAAATTACTAAGATTCATGAAGAATTTCTGCGTGGAACAATTGCGGAGTTGATAGAAATCGTTAGGAATAAAAATGGATTGAAGGGTGAAATCGTCGTTATAATTGATGGAAAGAACTAAATTGGATTTATTATGCTTATTACATTTGAAGGTATAGATGGTTGCGGTAAGACTACTCAGTTAAAGCTGGTGGCTGAGATGCTTGAAAGCCGTGGATTCAAAGTCCACAGTCTGCGAGAGCCGGGTGGCACAGATGTTTCTGAGGCTATACGTGAAATATTGCTTTCTTCAAAAAGTAAGTTAAACGATATTACTGAATTGCTTTTATTTGAATCAGCAAGGTCGAATCTTGTTGAAAGCATAATTAAACCTGCTCTTGCTAAAGGTGATTACGTGCTATGTGATAGATTTTTTGACTCTACAACCGCATATCAGGGCTATGGCAGACAAATAGACTTGAATGTAATTCAAAATTGCAATGAAATTGCAACAGGTGGTTTGAAACCAAATCTTACATTTTATTTGAGATTATCACTTCAGGAATCGAAAAAGCGTGCAGGAAGCCGTGAGAAAGACAGAATCGAAAAAGCAGGTGATAATTTTTTCCTTAGAGTCATTAAAGGTTTTGACGAGATTGCTGCAAATGAACCGGAAAGAGTGAAAATTATTGATGCCTCAGGTGGAATAGATGAAACTAAAATTGAGATTTTTAAGCATATTTCAATTTAAAATTCGTTTATTTGATTACTTTTAGTTAATTTTGCATTTTATAAAATCAGCAAATTTATTACGGATATTAAAAATATGTTAAATCAAATAGTTTTAAAGACACTACCGATAGTACCGAAGTCAATTGTATTTTTGTTTGCTAAAAAATATATTGCAGGTCTTAAGCTTGAAAATGCAATTAATGAAACAAAAAAACTTATGGAAATTGGTGGTTCGAGTACTATTGATGTACTTGGAGAATTTGTTACTACTCGTGAGCGGGCTGTCCATGAAACTGATATGTGTATGGAAGTTCTTGATGCTATTTCCGAACATAAGTTAAGTACTTATTCCTCCATTAAACCAACTTCTCTTGGTTTAGGAATTGATTTTGATTTCGGTTATGAAAATATCAGTAAACTTGTCGCTAAAGCAAAGTCCCTCGGAATTTTTGTTCGGCTTGATATGGAAAATTCTCCATATACGACGATGACACTCGATCTTTATAAAAAATTACGTGATGCCGGTTTTGATAATGTAGGAATAGTCATTCAGTCTTATATGCGTCGCAGTATGGATGACGTCAGAGCACTTATTGACTACAAACCGAATATACGACTATGTAAAGGCATTTATGTAGAAAGCGAAAAAATTGCTTATAAAGGGTACGAAGAAGTACGTCAAAACTTCAGAGATTTACTTGATTTAATGCTCGATAACGGGCTTTATGTGGGTATTGCTACTCATGACGAGCCGCTTATTGAGTATGGACTTGAAGCAGTAAAAAAACGTAATCTTAAAAAAGAAGATTACGAATTTCAGATGTTACTTGGCGTTAGGGAGAAAAGACGTGATGAGATACTTCAGATGGGTCATAACCTCAGAGTCTATGTCCCTTTCGGTGAAGACTGGTATGGATATTCCACTCGCAGATTAAAAGAAAATCCTGCTATGGTAGGTCATATTGTCAAATCAATTCTCGGATTGGAAAAGTAATGCATAAGATATAGTCTTTACGATTATTCTTATTAAGAGCCCACACAAGAATATGATCTGACTTTACCTCGGGTTTTTAAACAAATATCGCCCATTTTGATAGGCGATATTTGTTTTGATAATTTTTTCTAATAATTAAAGAAGTTTACTTGGACAAACGATTAAAAAAATTATATACCATTTCGTTATCATTCATACTAACCAGTTGCTCCAGAGTACCTTCAGCAAGTATGCCTTTTACCGACTTGTCAAGCATAATAATTCTTTGAGAAATTGACAAAACGCTTGCAAGGTCGTGTGTTACAATTATCATTGTTGTTTTAAATATTCGGTTAATTTCGATTATTAATTTATCTAATGATGCAGATGTCAGTGGATCTAAACCAGATGAAGGTTCATCAAAGAATAGTATGTAAGGGTCCAAAGCCATTGCTCTTGCCAGTGCAGCACGCTTTTTCATCCCTCCACTGATTTCAGCAGGATAATAATCCCTAAATCCGCTTAAACCAACAGATGACAGCTTTATATCCACAACATCATCCATTTCATCATCATTTAATTCAGTATATTCATCCAAAACAAGTTTAATGTTCTCGGCAAGTGTCATTGAAGCGAATAATCCACTTGATTGAAACATCACACCAAATTTTTTAAGTATTTCTTTTCTTTCATTTTTTGTTGATTCAATAAAATTCTTTCCATCAATAAAAATTTCGCCGTCTGTTGGTGTTTCAAGACCTATCATCTGCCTGAGAAGTGTACTTTTTCCACAACCGCTTCCTCCGACTATGACAAAAATCTCACCTTTTTCTATATTAAATGAAACATTTTTTAGAACCTCAAGCTCTCCATACTGAACGGTCAGATTTCTGACTTCAATAATTGCTTTATTATCTGTCATACTCCAAGCGCCTGAAAAATAAATGTAAATAATGCATCAGCCAAAATAATCAGAAATACACCTGCTACAACCGAAGATGTTGTGTACCGCCCTACAGCATCAGCTCCACCCTGCACATTCAACCCCTTATAGCAGCCGAGTGCTGAAATCAGAAATCCAAAAACTATACTCTTAATTAGTCCTGATCCGATATCCCAAAGCGAGAGAGCCATTTGCATCCTGCCAATGTAACCTGAAAAAGTTATATCCAGAGTCGAAGTAGCGGCGATCAGACCACCTAATATACCGACAATATTACATATAATGACTAAAAAAGGCATCGCAAGTGTTACTGACATAACTCTTGGCAATACAAGAAATTCAAATTTGTCAAAGCCCATTGTGGTTAAGGCATCAATTTCTTCAGAAACTTTCATGGTGCCGAGTTCTGCAGCAAATGCCGAACCCGAACGACCGGCTACAAGAATGGCAACCATTAGAGGGGATAGCTCACGAGTTAGTGAGATTCCTACTAAGTCAGCTATAAACATATCAGCACCAAATTGTTTGAGCTGCAAAGCACCCTGATAGCCGGTAATCATACCAAGAAGGAAAACTATCACAAGGGTTATTGGAAGTGCCATTACACCGGATTGTGTGAAGTGTAGAGGCATATCCTCCCAACGCAACCTGCTTGGCTTGAATATTAATGTCAGAAATCTTATAAAAAGTTCACCGAAGAATGAAATAAAGTTGTAAGTATCCTTTACTATCTTGATGACAATATAGCCAATTTCCTCAAAATGACGGTAAAGATAAGACTTTTTGGGTTTTGGTTCTAAAATTTCAGCAGGAGGAGATTTCAAAAGTATAACTACTGAGTTTATATCAGGATTCGAATTTATAATCTCAAATCTGATATTCTGTTCGATACAATATTTTTCTACAGACTGAGAAAATATAATCAAATATGTGTCGAAATTATCTTGAAGAGAAAAATCAATTTCAATTTTTGAAATATCTTTTATTTTTCCTATTTCACTCAATACACTACGAAAATATTCGGAATTTGAGTAAATAAGAGGCATTAAAACATTCAAATGAAGGACTCCATCCTCAATTTGAAGCTTATAGTAATCTGTATCCGGCTTTGATTTTTTCACTTATTTGAAAACATTTTTAAAATAATACACTTTTAAAGATACAAAATAACAAATTTTAATTTCATATTAGCAACTATATGTTTATCTTTATATTTTTAGTATTGACATTTTTAAAAAAAAATATTTGAATGAACATATTATTAGCATCTTCTGAAGTTGACCCTTATGCTAAAGCGGGCGGTTTAGCTGACATTGCGGCATCGCTTCCGCTTGAATGGTCAAAATATGGACAGACACCAATAGTTGTTATGCCCAAGTATGGTTTTATTGACACTTACAAGTATGGAATTGAGCCGACAAATCTCACTTTGATAGTCCCAATGGGATACTGGACTGAATATGCCAGACTTTGGCATGGATTTATGCCGAACAGCAATGTACCGATTTATATGATTGAGCATAATCATTACTTCGATAGAAATGGTATCTATGGCGACCCAAACGAGTACGGCGATAATGACAGACGCTTCATTTTTTTTAGCCGAGCAATATTCGAAACAGCCAAAGCACTTAATTTTAAACCTGACATTATTCATGCCCACGATTTTCATACAGCTTTTGCTATGGCATTTTTAAAATCATATTATTTACATGACCCGCATTTCAGTGGCACTGCCGGAGTTTATACAATTCATAATCTTGCATATCAGGGAAAATTCAATCCTGAAAATGCGATGCTCTATTCAGGATTTGGGATGCATAACTTCTTTCCGGGCTCATGGTTCGAAAAAAATGGCTCGGTCAATGCTATGAAAGCCGGTATAATGTTCGCTGATAAGATTACTACTGTCAGCCAAACTTATGCCAAAGAAATCCGTTACCCTTATTACAGTGAAGGGCTGCAGGATGAGCTGAATCAAAGAGGAGCTGATTTAATAGGTGTTCTGAATGGTGTATATTATGACGACTGGAATCCGGAAACTGACCCC
Source organism: Ignavibacteriota bacterium (assembly GCA_019637995.1). NCBI lineage: Bacteria > Pseudomonadati > Ignavibacteriota > Ignavibacteriota bacterium. The sequence continues at coordinate 676,450 of JAHBUQ010000001.1, read as the reverse complement.
AATATTTATGATAAATATTCAAAAGATAATATTGAACCTAAAAAATCTAATAAAATCAAATTTCTATATGAGCATGGCCTCACAGATGAAGACAATCTTGATTTGCCACTAATTGGAATGGTTTCAAGACTGACAGAGCAAAAAGGAATTGACTTGCTGATTGCCAAACTCGAATATTATCTTGAAAACAGTATGTTCAGAATTGCACTTCTTGGTACTGGTGAAAGACGATATACTGATTTTTTCAACTACATAAAATGGAAATTTCCGAAACTTGCGATTATAAATATTGGTTATAACAATACTCTTTCCCACAGAATGTTCGCAGCGGCTGACTTCTTCCTGATGCCATCAAGATTCGAACCCTGCGGGCTGACTCAAATGTATGCTATGAAATACGGTACAATTCCGATTGCAAGAATCACAGGTGGTCTTGCTGATACAATCAAAGAATACAGTCGGGACTCAGGAGAAGGATCAGGATTTTTGTTCTGGCAATACAATGCGGATGATTTTGCTTATTCTATACGCCGTGGGCTGTCGGTTTATAACAATTATCCACATTGGGACATTATACGACAGAACGCAATGTCTAATAATTTTTCTTCAGGTAAATCTGCACTGGAATATCTTAAAGTGTTTAAATGGGCGATTGAAAAAGTGAGGTAAACAATGATAAAGTTTGTTTCTGAGACAGTTCAGGTTCATGTAGCATCCTATTTTGAGGAAATTCAGGCTACTAAATATCTTGTGCTAAAAAGAAGTCAAAACGTAAAAGTTTACCCTGGTATATGGCAGGTTATTACGGGAACTATTGAGGGTGATGAAACAGCTCTCAGTACTGCTTTGCGTGAAACTATGGAAGAGATAGGGTGCAAACCAATCAGAATGTGGACTATTCCATACATTACCCGATTTTTCAATCCAAAAAATGATACTATTCAGGCATCCCCTGTTTTTGGAATGATTATTGACTCCCGCCAACAAATTAAACTCTCCGATGAGCACGAAAAGTACGAATGGCTGCATCTTGATATGGCAATTGAAAAACTTCTGCTACCATCTCACAGAGACGCTACTAATATTTTCAATGAATTCATTATAAATGCCAAAGATAAATCATTATTTGAGATAAATCTAACTGATAAATTGCTAATTTAATCATTTATCATTGAATATGAAACCCGAAATCCGGTGAATTTGAAAAAAACCTTCCTTAAGAGAATATCTTGGGGAAGTTTTTTTTGTTTAGTGAAAAAGCTACGTTGTAGCGGACCATAAATAGAAAATCAGTTGAATTTATAAATTCCCCTCTTTGAGGGGTGGCTGCGAGGCTGACGGGGTGGATGGATTTGTGTTATAATGTTATTGTGTTCAAAATTCCCATCTCCCGTGGGTGGATGCGAAGCAGACGGGGTGGAAATGACTTCCAAGCCAAGCATATCGAATATCTGTACTTTTTCTGCTGCAAACCCATCAACCCTGCGGTTAACCGTAGGGTTGATTTCAGGGATAGAAATTGTAATATAATCACTCGCCGGATTAGGATAAATATTAAAATATTTACCGTATGAAATCTGTGGTATGCTTTCTTCTTCTACCGAACTAATGACTTTTTTTTGTTCTCCATAAACCCATGTATTTCATTGCATATAGTTTGCCATCGTGTCCGAGTTGCCTTTCCGAAACCCGAACCCTAACCCCAAGCACCCGGTCCCTAAAATAGTTTTTGTTTTTTAACAAAAAAATTATAATAATATTTATCATTCTAAATCACAATTCGCTCAATTTTCTCAGGAAGACTTGATAATACTTCATAATTAAGCTGGTCACTAATATCACTGAATGATGTTACTTTGATTTCTAAATCACCCTGTTGTCCGATTATAACAACTTCATCACCAACACAAACATCATGAATGTTACTAACATCAGCAATAATCATATTCATATTTACCAAGCCGATTATACCACACCTTTGACCATGAATTATTACCCTGCCTTTGTTGCTGAGTGAACGATTGAAACCACCTGCATATCCAACAGGTATAACCGCTGTTACCATATCAATCTGTGCAAGATATGAAGTACCATAACCGATAAATTCGCCAACTTTTACGTGATTTAATGTCATTACATAACTTTTCCATCCTAAAATTCGCTTTAGCGGATCATTTTTTATCATTCGGTTTCTGATGTAATGAATATATGTTTCAGTAGTGGACCAGAAACCATATTGCATAATCCCGATACGTACTAAATCGAGACGTGTTTTAGGATAAACAAATGTTGCCGCCGAATTTGCGATGTGTCTGTAAGCAGGAAAAATTGATTTCGATTGGGCAAAAGAAAGTAATTTGTGATATAGTTTGATTTGGTTCTGAATACGCAAGTGGTTTGCTATACTTTCCGCACCGGCTAAATGTGTACAAAACCCTCTAATGTCGAATATTTCCGGATTGGAATTGATAATTGATATTGCTTTATTGAGTTCGGAAATATTTAGCCCTGAACGATTCATTCCTGTTTCCACTTCCAAGTGAATTTTTGCTGGTTTGTTCAAATCCAGAGCATATTTTTTGGCTAAATCCAACCTTTCAATATTGAAAATATAAAATTCAAAACCATAATCAATTGCCTGAAATACATCAGTATCGGAAATCCAACCCATAATCATAATTGAGCCGGCATCAATCATGCTATTACGTACTCTGAGAGCTTCATTAAAATCAAATACCGAAAAATGGTCAATTCCATTTTCCATAAAAAGAGGAATCATAATTTCAATTCCATGCCCGTAAGCATTGGCTTTAACAACGGATGAAATTTTTACATCTTTGCCGATTTTCTTCTTTAGAAAAGAAATATTATTTCTTACAGAATCTTTTTTAATTGTAATTATTGAGCTGTTATTCATTATCAAAATAAATTTGTTTATAAATTTGGAAAAATACATTAATTCCTGTTTCGATAATCTCATCAGGAAAGTCGTAATTCGGATTATGAAGTGGAGGATGCTGCATACCTGCACCAAGACCAAAGAATCCACCATTATACTTTTGAGTATAATATCCGAAATCTTCAGACCAACTGAATGGCTTTGATTTATGAATTATAACCAGATTCAGTTTCTTAGCTGCTTCTGATATATGTTCGACACATTTTTTATCATTGAATGTGGCGGGAAAAATTTCTGAATATTCAATCTCATATTTCAAATTATACTCATTTGCCGTTTTATCAATATAATCCTCAAGCATTGTGGTAAGCAAATTCATATCAACATCCTCGTAAGCTCTGAGTGTCATCATTAGTTCACCATAGCCCGGAGATGTACCGAAAGAAATCTCCCCCACCCTTGAATGTATTACAGTAACTATTGTAAAATCAGAAAACAATGCTACATTATTTCTAATTGCATCAGCTTCAAGAATAATTTTAGAAATTGCAATTGCTGGACTGATACCATTTTCCGGCTCTGCTGCATGTGAAGTTTTTCCAAAGAATTTAATTGTCATTCCCTTCGAAGCTGCTGCAAAACTACCTTCTTTGATAATAATCGAATTTGTTTTAAATCCGGGAACATTGTGCAATGCAAAAATAAAATCAGGTTCAATTTGCAAAAAATTTGGGTCATTTATAACGTCATAAGCTCCCTGCTCAACTTCTTCTGCCGGCTGAGTGAGAAATATAATTTTACCTTGTTTCGGTCTGTTCAGTGATATGCGTTCAGCCAAGCCGACTAATATAGCAAGATGCCCATCATGACCACACAAATGAGCAACACCGTCATTAGAAGATGAATGTGGCAAATTGCTTGCCTCCTGAATTGGCAGGGCATCCAACTCAGCTCTGAACATTATATTATACCCGCGTTTATTACTATCAAACACATAAGCTTTGCCGGTTTTACTCATATTTAATAGTAAGTCAGGAGATAATTTCAGCATATACTCTTCAATTATTTTTGAAGTTTCATTTTCCTTGTTTGATAACTCGGGATTTTGATGTAGTTTTCTACGAAGTTCTACGATTTTATTCATATAAGCCATTTTTTTATAGTTGTTATTAATTATGCAATAGATTTATCCATCATTTTGAACTGATAATTTTTAAAATAATATTATTAAAAATATACAAAATTTGTTCATAAATATAAGCGAAAGAAAATTTTGCTTTAATAATAAATTGAAATTTATTAATATTATATTATACATTATAACGAATATACTTATATAAATATTATTTATTACAACATATTATTGATAAATATTCATAAAATTTTTAACTCCTGACCCAAACTTTAGATAAACTTAACAACTCATCCAAGAAGTAAGATTTCTCGATTCAAATATTAAAATTACCGGATTTAAACAATGCTGTATTTAATAATGGCAATCGGTTTGTTAAATATGGCTGCTCATTCTTTGACAGAGTTCCTAATCGTGGGGCATTTGCTGAACGTTGGTACATACCATAGATGGAGTTGTAATTAAACAACTTCCAATTATCAGATATTAAATTGTTGCCTTAGCAACATATTCACTAATAACAAAAATAGCGTAGAGTCAAAAACTCTACGCTTTTAAAGAAATTCTTATCTAAGATAGCTGTTTAATTGATTGAATTCAGGATTTTATAACAGTTGTTGCTTTTGGCTTTCTGCCTCTTTTGACAACAGGTTTTCTTGAATTATTGTGACATTCAAAAGGGATAATTTGCTCATAATTACTTGTTCCTGATGCAACTTCTAATAAATACTCAGCAGTACCCACAACCAAATCTGTGTAAGTTTTTACTCCAAAATATTCTGTTTCCAAAACCGGAGCAGGGTCATAAAAACTTGTTAAATAAATAGTTCCATCTTTTATACCAAATTCCATTGAATTAATTGAAAGCCCTAATATTTTAGAAATTTTTGAAGATAATGATTTTATATCTTCGGTGATTTTCTGATCAATACAATTATCAACAATATCTTTGGAATATCTTAAATGAAGAGGTTTTTGCGGGTCATAATTCAATATCAAAATATTATCTCCAAAGATAAATGCTTTTATATAATTATCATATTCAATATTTTCAACAAGCGTCATACAAGCTCTACCTGTTAAATCATAAGCAGAGAAGAACTCTGACTGATTATAAACCTTATATGCATTTACAAAATTGAAACTATTAATAGACTTTAAAATTGCCGGAAATCCAATATATTCAAAAACAGAATCCCAGTCAATTGGATAATTCAAATTCACAAATGACTCAGGATGTGTATTCTCAGGAAGTTGCTTACTTGGGAGTAAAACTGTTTTTGGAGTTGAAATTCCAAGTTTGGATGCAAGTATGCTGAATATAAAACTGCTGTCATCCTGGCAAATAAATGGGTTATTAAGCACTATAGTTTCATTCAAAGCCGCTTGTTTGAGATAATTTCTGTAATATGGCACTTTAAAAGAAATTCTGTCAAACAAGACTGAGTAAGCATTTTTATCATTCAATTTTAAAGCATCAATATTAACTAATTCAGCCTTAATTCTTTTCTTGGAAGAATTAATTGCTTCAATTACATTCTGTGCAAATGTAATATCTGCTCCGGCAAGCACTCCAATTCTTTTCATAACATATTACCTTTTTGTATTTAATTTGAATTCAAATTTAATACTATAAACTAAGTATATGATGATTTTATTGTTAATTATTTAAAAATAATTTCAAAACTATAATTTAACACAAAATAATTTAAAGAATTTCCTAATGCATTAGCATTATTTTACCTTTTAACCATTTATCAGGTTTGTATTGATACATTATATAATACATCCCGGTCGGATATTTTGATATATCAATAAATAGCTTATTACTACTTTTCTTTTCTAATCTGAAAATAATTTTTCCGGTAACATCGGCGATAAATAATTCCTCAATCAAATCGGAAAACTCAATATTCAGATCACCATAAGTAGGATTTGGATAATACTTAAATCCAGCCATAGCCTTGGCTTCTTCAATATCTCCACCTGTCACAGGCAAATCAATAGAAATGGTTTCGCTAATAATTTCATTTTTATCAATATCGCAGTCAGGATAATAAGTATATTGATAAACCAGACGTATCAGAAGCTGACGTAAAGTTTCAACATCAAATTTATCTGTAGTAGGCTTAATGTGAGGATTACCAATTCCACTATCATCTGTAAGGAATGTGTATGTACCATTTGTCAGCAAAGCAGTAGCTCTTAGAAAATATTCAGTGCTTTTATCCACACCACTGCAAGCTACAGGAATAACTCTTATGCCTTTTTCCGATGCTTTCAGAATCAAAGACTGAAGTTCAAGAATAACATCTGGTCTTGAGTGTGGAGGTGCATCAAGTACCAGAAAAATAATTTTTGTCATAGATTCGTCTGTCCAGCTAAGCTGATTTATGGCTATGTCCAATCCTCTATGGACTGCTTCCGGAAAATCACCACCGCCTGCAGCTCCCTGTTCATTTATAAATTCAGTTGTAACACTTATGTCCGAACTGAAATCAGAGTATCTGGTAATATAAGCATCGCTTGTGTCTCTGTAGAATACAGAACCCAAATTAAATATCATATCAGGGATGGTATCCTGAATGTCTTGCATCAGTGCTTTTAAATCCATTTTCAGGTAATTTATTTCATCACCCATTGAGCCGGTGGCATCAACAAGAAATACTATATCAACAGATTTTGGTTTAAGGCATTCAGTCTTGATTTTAAAGAAATTAATTCCATCTGAAAATTTCTTGGCATTATTAATTTGATAAAATAAACCTGAATATTCAATTTCTATTGAAATTTGGTCATTATTTGAAACACGATCTGTGAATGGATTTAGCCATAGCTCAGCTTTTCCAGTATTATCAGAGCGTGACGACCAAACCACATAACCATTATTCAATAAATTAACTGTTGCGCCATAAACCGGTGTACGATATTCATTTTCGATCAATACAGTAAATCTGTCTTTTGGATTTAGCTTCCATAATTCTTTGAAATCGGACAAATCTGTGTCAGCTATGTCATTCCACATGACCCATTTTGAAAAATCATTGACTTCTCCAGCTGTAAGAAGTCCTGATTCGGCTTGCTCATTGCTGCCGGGAAATCTTGGTTCAAGTTCCATAGAATGAGCAAAACCTCCATCAATGGAAGCAGGTGGTGAGCCATCCATTTCAACACTACTACTTGCAGAGCCTCTTAACATCACCTCAGCACCATCTGAATAAGTGGGTATAAGCGGGCTACTTTCAACGTGACCTCCTTTTCTGCTTTCTATAGGCATCGTTTTTTTAGCATCACTTCTAAGTTTTTCAATTTGACTACTTCTTAAATTATCCACCATATCACTTTCGGGAGGTAATTTTGTCATTGAAACAATTAGATTCATTGAGTCTTTTGTAAATGGAATTGATACAGATTCAAAACCTTTTGCATGAATTACGATTTCTCCCTTAGGCTTATCAATGTTCAACATAAACTTACCTGATTTAGCATCTGAGTGAGTAAAATGAATACTGCCTTTGAGAATTACAGTTGCATTTCCAATTGCTTCACCATTTTCAGATGAGCTAATCGTACCTGATACTTTTGCTGCTGATTGTGCAAATATTTGTCCGGCAAAAAGGACAAATATTAAAATGATAATGCTCGTTTTCATGATTTCATTCCAAAAAAGTTTTGAAATACTTAACTTATACTAAGATGTATTAAATTCAAAAAAGTTACAATTTAAGCAAAAATTAATTTTGAATTATTCAGATTGTGCATTATTAACCTTCGAAATATCAATAATTTTCAATTCAGCTTTACTTAGGAAATCTTTGCACTCGCTTGTGAGTTTCATGCCTTCCTCATAGATTTTCAACATTTCTTCAATTGGAACCTCTCCCTCATCGAGTGCATCAATTATCTCTTCAATTCTGCGAATTTTTCCTTCAAAATCTTTACTGTTTTTCATTTATTTAATCCTTTATAATAATTACATTTGTAGAATCATTTTTTCTAATTATTTCAATTTTATCAAAATTTCTCAGCGGTTCATTTTTATTAATATAGTTCTCCCCTGCTTTCAATGCGGCAAATCCCTTATTCAGTGGTGACAGAGGATTTAATGAGTTTAAGTGCGAATCAAGACGTGTCAGAGAGTTTAAAGCATTTTTAATATTACTTTTCATCACATTTTCAAGTTGAATTTCCTGTGAATCAATAAGTTGGATATATTTATTAATATTATCTTTAAGTCTTCTTGGAGCAAATCTCATAAAATTCTCAAGAACTCCTGTACTGAGACTATTTGTTTTGTTTAGAGCAATTTTTAAAAGTCTTGAGCTCATATCTTCAAAAAAATCATTTAATTCATCAACTGTAATCGGAGAGCATAGCTCAGCGGCGCCGGTTGGTGTCGGAGCCCTCAGGTCAGCAGTAAAATCAGCAATCGTAAAATCAGTTTCGTGACCCACAGCTGAAATTACCGGCTTTTTACAATTGTAAATTGCATCTGCAACAATTTCGGTATTATACGACCATAAATCCTCTATCGAACCCCCGCCACGACCAATGATTATTATTTCCGAAGGAGTATTTTCAAGCTCAGAAATAGCTTTTACAATGTCCTGTGAAGAGCCATCACCCTGAACTAAAGTCGGACGAAAATAAATGGTTGTGAAAGGCAGTCTTCTTCGAAAGGTTGAAATCATATCCTGTAATGCCGCACCTGTCGGAGATGTTGAAATGCCTATTGCAAAAGGTAGTTTAGGAAGTAATCTTTTGCGTTCTGCATCGAAATAGCCTTTTTGACTTAATTTGCTTTTAAGTTCTTCAAATGCTAAATATAAATCTCCTTGCCCCATAGGTCTCATTTCAAGACAGTCAAGCTGATAACTTCCTTGCGGAGGATAAACGTTCAGATTACCCATAGCAATTACTTTCATACCGTCCCGTGGCTCGAAATCCAATTTTCTCATACGCCACATTACAGCTTTCAATTGAGATTTGTTATCTTTAAGTGTGAAATATCTGTGACCTGAAGAATGAAGCTTATAATTAGAAATTTCGCCCTGAACAAAGACACCTGTAAAACTGCTCTCAAGCAGTGATTTAATTTTGTTTGTCAGAGCTGATACTGAAATTGCCACATTTGTATTATATTGCATTTTGTAGAAAATCAAATATTAAAAAATCATATTAACGTATATGACTGATAAAAATTCAAGGAAATCATATTTATTTGCCGGTTTGACTGTTTTGATGTGGTCAACCGTGGCTACTGCTTTCAAAATTGGATTGTTTTATACTAATCCTGCAAATTTGCTATTCATATCTTCACTTACATCATTAATTTTCTTTTCTGCTTTGTTTTATTCCAAAAATAAATTTAGCGATTCTGTAAAATTAAAGGGATTATTAAATTCTTCATTATTTGGATTTTTAAATCCTTTCCTTTACTACCTGATACTGTTCGAAGCATATAAGCTACTACCGGCACAGATTGCCCAACCCCTAAACTATACATGGGTTATTGTAGTAACATTATTAACATCAGTATTTTTAAAACAAAGACAAAAATTAATATCAATTGTCGGCTTGAAAATCAGTTTTGCAGGAGTTGTGGTTTTATCATCACAGGGAAGTATCCCCGGACTTGGTGACATTAGTCTTTTTGGAATATTTTTAGCTCTGTCCAGCTCTATTTTTTGGGGAGTTTACTGGCTATTAAATCTTAAAGACACACGAAACGATATTGAAAAGATGATGCTAAATTTTGCTTTTGGAACTTTATATATTTTAATTTACATTATGCTTACACAAAATTTTGAGTTCAATATTAATGTTCTATTTGCAGGAATTTATATAGGATTATTTGAAATGGGCGTAACGTTCTATGTCTGGTTCAAAGCCCTTAAGTACGCCGAAAGCACTGCCAAGACAGGGAGTATTATTTATCTGTCCCCATTCATATCCTTGATTTTTATTTCTATTGTTTTAGGTGAACCAATTGCTTTAATTTCGATTATAGGATTGATTTTGATAATTTCAGGTATTCTTCTACCTAAAGTTAAGGAAGTTTTTATTAGGAAATCAAATAATTAACACATTTATTTCATAATTTTGACAAATAATTAAAAAAATATTTCGTTTTAACAATTTTATGAAGCGGGCAAATAAAACTAGGATTATAAGATGTCAATCAATCGGAATTTAACTGAAGACCAGATATTATTAAGAAATACTGTCAGGAAATTTTCAGAGGATGTAATTAAGCCTGTAGCAGGTGAATATGATGAAAAAGAAGAATTCTCTTATGACATCACCCAACAGATGGCTGAAATGGGATTTTTAGGTGCATTCCTTCCTGAAGAATACGGAGGAAGTTCCTTGGATTATGTATCTTATATAATTATGGTTGAAGAACTTGCCCGTGTAGATGGTTCACATGCTGCAACGATAGCAGCACATAATTCGCTTGGAACAGGTCCACTTTATTATTTTGGTAGTAAAGAGCAAAAAGAAAAATATCTTCCCTTACTTGCCGGGGGAAATCTGTGGGGATTCGGTCTTACAGAGCCCGAAGCTGGTTCAGATGCAGGAAATACTCAAACCCGGGCATACGAAGATGATGGCGATTGGATAGTAAACGGCTCAAAAATATTTATAACCAATGGCGCTACAGATGTTACTTTGGGCTCTACTGTACTCGCAGTTTCAGGTCAGCAACCTGATGGAAGAAAAGAGTTTACATGTATAATAATTGAAAATGATACACCGGGTTTTGAAGCACGAACTATGAAAGGTAAAATGATGTGGCGTGCATCAAATACAAGTGAGCTGTATTTTCAGGATTGCCGCGTGCCTGCGAGTAATACTCTGGGGAAAAAAGGTGATGGCTTTAAGCAAATGCTCTCAACTCTCGACAACGGCAGACTTTCTATTGCCGCTATGGGACTTGGTCTTGCTCAGGGTGCATATGAACTTGCCCTGAAATATTCAAAAGAAAGAAAAACATTCGGAAGAGCTATATCCACATATCAGGCAAATGCTTTCAAATTGGCTGATATTGAAATGGGATTGGAATTAGCACGAACTTACCTTTATGATGTATGTCGTATGCTTGATAAAGGTGAGAAAATCACCAAAGAAGGTGCTATAGCAAAATTATATTGCTCAGAGCTTGCTCATATGGCTGCTAATCACTGTGTGCAAATTCTTGGAGGTTACGGACTTATGAAAGAATACGGCGCTGAGAGATTTTACCGCGACCAGAAGCTACTTGAGATTGGTGAGGGTACTTCCGAAATTCAAAGATTGGTTATTTCACGATTAATTGGTTGTTATGATTAAATTCTACGGTTCAAAAAAGTAATGTTGAAACTTATTGAATGTCCTCGGGACGCTATGCAAGGGCTTACCAAAATTGTCCCTACAGAACTTAAGATACAATATATCAATGCTCTACTTAAGGTAGGCTTTGATACAATTGATTTTGGTTCTTTCGTATCTACAAAAGCTGTTCCTCAAATGCATGATACTATTGATGTCATTAAGAATCTTGATTTGAATGACTCATATTCTGCACTTTTGGCTATTGTTGCCAACTTAAGAGGAGCTGAGCAGGCTATATTTTTTGATGAAATTGATTACATAGGTTTTCCGTTTTCAGTTTCAGAAACATTTCAGCAACGAAATGCAAATTCTTCTATTGAGCAGTCCCTGCTCAGGGTCGAAGAGATAAATAACCTTTGTGTTCAGAATAATCGGGAACTTGTGGTTTATCTGTCTATGGCATTTGGTAATCCTTACGGAGATCCCTGGAATGAGGAAATAGTTGCCGGGTGGGCTGAAAAGCTTGCTGATGTCGGTATTCATACTATTGCCCTATCCGATACAGTTGGAGTATCAACTCCTGAATCAATTTCGAGATTATTCACAACACTTATACTCGAGTTTGATTTTGTTGAATTTGGCGCTCATTTGCATTCAAACCCTTCAAATTCACAAGGGATAATCAAAGCAGCCTATGAAGCCGGATGCAGAAGATTTGATTCAGCGATGATGGGATTTGGAGGCTGTCCGATGGCTGAGGATTCACTAACCGGAAATATTGCCACTGAAACTCTGATAGATTTTTTGGGGAATATGAATGAAGATTGTGGACTTGATTTAGATGCACTTGAATATGCTAAAAAAATTGCCGCAAGAATTTTTGGTCATTATTAAGATTATTGAAACAAAACAGACATCATACTACAATATTTTGATGATTTTTATGTTTTATAATAATTGTAATTTATTTTGATTTTGAAGAATACACGTTAAAAATTAAATATACTGGAGATTTAAGATGAAAATTGAAGTAGTAATGCCTAAAATGGGCGAGTCTCTTCAAGAAGGTACTATAACCAAATGGCTAAAAAAAGAAGGCGAAATTGTAGAACGCGACGAGATGATTCTCGAAATATCAACAGATAAAGTTGATACAGAAGTTCCATCACCAAACGCGGGGGTTTTATCAAAAATTTTAGTTCAAGAACAAGAAACTGTCGAAGTTGGTACACCCATAGCTATAATTGAGACTGATGCTTCAGCAGTTGCTGAAACGAATTCGGAGCCACCAAAACCTCAGGAAGTAAAAGCACCTGAGCCAACTCCACAACCAACACCTGAAGTAGTTCCTGAAGCGCCACAAACTGCACCTGCAAGTGGCAATACAATTGATGTGGTTATGCCTAAAATGGGCGAGTCTCTTCAGGAAGGAACTGTTATCAAATGGCTAAAAAAAGTTGGTGAAGTTGTTGAACGTGACGAAATGATACTTGAAATTTCTACAGATAAAGTTGACACAGAAGTACCTTCTCCTGTCTCCGGAACAATTGTGGAAATATTAGCAAACGAAGGTGATACTGTCGAGGTCGGCGTTGTAATTGCTCGTATTTCAACAGGTGCTTCCTCAGTCGCGACACCATCTACTAAAGAAGAAGCACCCAAAGCTGAAACAAAGCCTGAACCTTCACCTTCTGCTAAAACATCTGCACCTGAAGTTGTTATTCCTGTAAGTGGCGGTACAACAGAAATACCAAGTAGAATGGGCGATAATTTCTATTCTCCTCTTGTACGTGCTATGGCGAAAGACAGCGGTGTAACACTCGAAGAATTACAGCAAATACAAGGCACCGGCATTCAGGGCAGAGTAACAAAAGAAGATTTAAATAAATATATTGCTAATCGCGGAACAGCAAAATCACAAGCAACTCCTGCAACAGCACAAGCATCAGCTACAGTTAAACCTGCGACTTCGACAGCAAGTGTTCCTGCTGCACCAAAAGCACCTGTGATTAATCTGCCTTCTGGTGATGATGTTGAAATCATTCCGATGGATAGAATTCGCCAGCTAATTTCTGACCACATGGTTTATTCCAAGCATACTTCAGCACACGTTACAAGTGTTGCGGAAGTTGATGTTACAAACCTTGTTAATTTCAGAAATAAATATAAAGATAAATTTGAAAAGCAGGAAGGTTTCAAACTCACTTATACTCCATTCTTTGTACAGGCTGCTGTTGATGCAATTCGTCAGTTCCCTATGGTTAATGTCAGTGTTGATGGCAAGAATATCATACGTCATAAAAGAATCAACTTAGGTGTAGCAACTGCTTTGCCTGATGGAAACCTAATAGTACCTGTAATTAAGAATGCAGAAGTGCTTAATATTACCGGTCTTGCTCGCTCTGTATATGATTTGGCTACCCGTGCAAGAAACAAGAAACTTGTTCCTGATGAAATTCAGGGTGGTACTTTCACTTTGACTAATGTTGGCACATTCGGTACTTTATTCGGAACACCTGTAATCAACCAGCCACAGTGCGGCATTTTTGGTGTCGGAGCTATAAAGAAACGTGCAGTAGTGAAAGAAGTCGAAGGCAATGATTTAATCTTGGTTCGCCACATGATGTACTGCTCAATTACTTATGATCACAGAGTAATTGACGGTATGTTAGCAGGTCAGACACTTGCGGCATTCGTAAAAGCACTTGAAAATATGAACGAAAATACTATTACTTTGTAATAATATTTAGAAAATAATTAGTCAAATACGCAGAAGCTTAATTAGAGTTTCTGCGTTTTTATTACCAAACAATTGAATCTGCGGCGCTTCTTGCAATAGCTCTGGCTTCGGTTTGAGACATACCTAAAGATGTAATATGTCCCATTTTTCTGCCTGTGCGAGATTGCTTCTTATTATACAAATGTAGAAATACTTTTTTGTGTCTGAGAAGTTCGGAAACATCTGTTGGTACGCCAATGCCATCTCTTACACCGAGAAGATTTATCATCACTGATGCAGGTGTTATCATTTTTGATGAGCCAAGAGGCAAACCGCACACAGCACGGATAGCATTTTCAAACTGTGATGTATAACAACTTTCTATTGTGTAATGACCCGAATTATGAGGACGCGGTGCTATCTCATTAATTAAAACATCACCGGTTTTGGTCAGAAACATTTCTACTCCGAAAACGCCGATACCATTAATTGATTTTACAGCTTTGAGCGCTAAGTTACGGGCTTTATTCTGTAAATCTTCGCTAATTTCGGCAGGTGCGATAACCTCGTGGCAAATATGACGGTATTGGACAGTCTCAACACAAGGATACACTTCTATTTCATCATTTGAATTTCTTGCTACAATTACAGCAAGCTCTTTTGAGAATTCAACAAATTCCTCAGCCATCAAATCGCGATTTTTACCGTTTGTTTTAAATTTATTCCAAGCCTCTTCAGCACTTTCCTTATTGAAAACAGTAGCATTCCCATAGCCGTCATAGCCGTATTTTCTTGCTTTGATTACGAAAGGGTATCCTTTTTTTTCTCCAAATTTAAAAACATCATCAACTGAATTGATTTCTTCAAAATAAGGAACTTCCAGCTCTGCATTCTTAAAAGTTTCTTTCTGAATAAATTTATCCTGCACAAGACGCATAGTTTGCGGACTTGGATATACTGTTCGCTTTTGGGAAATATAATCCAAAATTTCAGGGTCAATAAATTCATTCTCAAGTGTTATAACGTCTGATTTTTCGATAAATTTGTCCAGCTCGTTTGTCTCGAGCCAGCCCTTTGTGAAGTCACTCTTTGTCATATCACCGGCTGGAGAATCAGAATGTGACTCAATCACAGCAACATTAATTCCAAGTCTGTATGCAGCAGAAGCAATCATTTTTGCAAGTTGTCCACCACCAAGAATTCCAATTGTAAAGGTTTTATCAGGATTGTATTTTGATTTCAGCATTTCGATATTCTAAATTATAAATAAAACAAAAATAATGAAATAATAAGTATTATCAAAGTAAATTATCTAAATCGGCGTTTTTTTATCAACTTCTGCAAATATGGACCCAATTCCGATATCAATAGACCGGAAAATAAAATTGCTGCCCCGGAATATTCCCTGCTGTTTAAAATCTCGTTAATTACTATAATAGCTAAAACATTAGCAACAATCGGCTCTAACGAAAATATCAGCGCCGCTTTAACAGGTGTTGTATATCGTTGTACAGATGTATGAATTATCGTCACTAAAAATGAAGCCAGAATCCCATTATAAGCAAGTGCTGTGATCAAACTCGGAGTAAGATTAAACGAAAAGGTCGGCAGTTCAATAGCAAGTAAAGTTATGATTGCGGGCGGTAAAGCCGCCAAAAACTGCAAAAATACAAGTTGGTGAGTTTTATTTTTTTCTGTGCTTCCTTTTGTGAATTTATCCATATATGTGATATAAAAAGCCCAGAAAAATGTGGACATCAGAGTAAGCAAGTCTCCGGGATTGATGTTATCAAAATCAGGCCTTGTGAAAATGTACAAACCCATAGTTGCGACTACCACTCCGACTTTTGACCAGAAATTTATGCTTGTTTTCTGGATTAATTTGAACACAAAAGGCGTTATTGGTACCGTCATACCAGTTATGAATGCA
The DNA here is from genome assembly GCA_019637995.1 of Ignavibacteriota bacterium. Lineage (NCBI taxonomy): Bacteria > Pseudomonadati > Ignavibacteriota > Ignavibacteriota bacterium. The sequence continues at coordinate 660,456 of JAHBUQ010000001.1, read as the reverse complement.
GACTTTGATACTGTAGTGTATTTCAATCCGTAAGTCTGAAGAATGAAGCCGCCACCAAATAATAGCCCTAAAATTATACCCTGCTTAATGGTTTCCGGGCTGATTGATGTGAGACTTTTTCCAAAGAAAATCAATGAAAGACTAAGTGCTAACATAAAACGAAGAATTATAAATGTGGAAGGTGTACAATCATCCAATCCGATTTTTGTGAAAAGGAATGTTCCTCCCCACAAAAAGGTAACTGATAGAAGAGCTAATTCTGCCTTCCAGGGTTTCAATATTTCTCCGGATCATTTTTGTGAAATTTTAAAATGCAAAAATACAAATAATTGAATGAAAATTACTGAATGAAAGGATAATATTAATATTTCAATTTATTAATTATCTTAATTATAAGTTTTGAATATGTATTTAATCATCATTTGTAACTTTTTTATTATTATTTTTGTCTATATCAATGTTGGCAAAGCAGAAAAAATATATTACAGGATAATATCTATGAAAAAAATAGTATCGGGCTTTAAAAATATTAGCATCAAAGTGCTATTTCTATATATTTATATTATTTTTATCAACACTGAATCCTTAATTGCAACCCAGTTTACTCCAATCCTGCTTGGCAAAACCAAAGATACTATATTTAAAATGAGATTGGTATCTGCCGACCTGAAAATCACCTGCAATGAACAGCGTATTTCCTTTGATTGGCTGCTGACTTACAATAATCCTCTTGATGAATGGATTGAAGGCGAACTAAGTATGCCAATGCTTAATAACCAGCTTATAACTGCTTTTGATATGAATGTTGGCGATGTCCTGCGAAAGGGAATGATTGCCGAAAAAATGCTTGCTAAATCAACTTACGAAAGAATTGTAGCACGAAACAACGACCCGGGACTGCTTGAAATTGTGAAAGGAAACTCTATAAAATTACGTGTTTTCCCGATTATGGAAAAGGAAAATAAAAGAGTTAGAATAAGTTATGATTGTGATTTTGATTATGACGAAGAAAATCAAATCTTTAAACTTGATTATCCATTCGACTTTATGGATAATCTTGAGTATTTTAATATCGAACTTGATGCTTCAAATGTTAATTCGCAATTATTTATTGAATCCAATATCAATGAGTTAAAAATAAATCAATCAGGTAAATCAAATTTAAAACTCAAAGATTTTAAAGGGAGTAATTTTTTCAAGTTTATGTACCGCAATAAATTTGAAAAACCAATTGTTTCTTTGTCAAAATTTGAAAATGAGAAATATTTTTCAGCATTGGTAAAGTCGCCACTTTCTAATTTGGAAAGTAAAAAAGCAAACTCAATTACGATGTTTGTTGATGCCTCATTATCCCAAAAAAACAACAATTTCAGAGCCGAACAATATTTTATTAGGGAATATCTCAAACGATTAGAAAATGTTGATATTGAACTTATTGCATTTTCGCTTTACGAATTGGCTCGGGTTAAATTCAAGGTGGAATCAGGAAATTCGGATGAAATTATCGAATATCTTAATAATATTGAGTATATTGGAGCAACAAATTATGGTTCAATAGATTTAGCAAATCTAAATTCTGATATAATTATGATGCTCTCAAACGGTGTGAAAAATCTTGGCGACTGTGATTTTTTCAGCATTAATAAGCCGGTATATATCATTAATTCAAACCCGGATTTCGATGAATCTTATTGCCGTCATATAAGCGAAAAAAGTGGTGGAAAATTTATCAATCTCTATAATAATGATAATCTCTACAGTGCTGTAATGTCAATGTTTGAGTTGTCAAATTCAATTGCATGGATTGATTCCGGAAGTAATGTTTCAGATTTAAATATTTCAAAACATCTTGAAAATCCGGACATTTTCAGAATTACCGGAAAATTCAAATCCAAAGATGACAAAATTAATTTAAAATTTTCGGACGGAACTGCCACCGAAATTTCATTATCGGAATCAACAACTGATTCATATAGCTCCGTGCCAAGATTATGGGCTTCCGATAAGGTAAATTCTCTTATGCTCGAATCAAAAATTGACACTGCTGAAATTGTCCGCCTAAGCAAGAAACATAGCTTTGCTACAAAATTCAGCTCGTTTATTGTGCTGGAAACAATTTGGCAATACTTATCATCAGGTATTGACCCACCACCGGATTTGAAACAAGAATTTGATAAGCAAAAAGCTAAATTAGAGGAAGAAGAAGCAAGATATGATAGGGAAATGCTTATTGAAAATGAGAAAGGAAAAAAATTGTTACTTGAAAAAGGCAAGATGGAATTGGATAAATTAAAGTTTAATTATTATGATTATTACAAAGATTTATTTGAATACTTCAAGAATAATCAAATTGAAGAAAATATTTATTTTGATTATTCTCTATCAACCCAACTTACTGAAAAAGAACAAACAGGTTTTATTTTGCCAAAACCATTTTTCTATGAAAAATATAAATTCAAAATTCTAAAAAGTCTTACTTTCTTAAATAAAGGTTTAGTAATTGACAGTTCTGATTCCTTTTTTAAACCAAAAATTGTTCACGAATTTGATTCTATTCGTATCAAATTAATCAACAATGACAGCATAACATTTCGTTACAAATTGGAAAAGGGTAAGTTAAATGTTGTTGATTTGGACTTAATAAATGAATTTAGAAATAAAGGTATCGGTTTTGGTGATATATCAATTTATGCAAAAGATTCATCAGATAAGTACTTGGATACTGTTTACGTTTCTATAAATGGCGAATTTACTGAAACCTTAATAAAGCAAAATAATCAGATTAAAGATTTATTAAGGGGTGAGAATAAATTTTATTTATTTGACAATGAAAAAGAATTTAATACAATAAGTTATGATATTAAAGCAGGGCAGGAAAATAAATTAATATTAGATACAAATGATATAAAATCTTACTTAGAATATGGTGTAATTGACAGCATTTCAAGTGGTTTAGGAACACTCACCGGTTTTGTAAAAGATGAATATGGCAATGTATTATCTAATGCTGGTATATATATAATTGGTGAAAAAAGTTTAGAGTATATCATTGACAGTACAGGCAGGTTTGTAATTTACGGTATTGAACCGGGTGAATATGAAGTTAGCTTCATAAAAGATAAAATAAGAGATATGAGAAGAGCACAAAAATATGTTGTTATTAAACCAAACAAAATTACTAAATTAGGATTAGTTCATATTTTTAGTTCTTCATATAATTTTGAGGAATTCTTATGGCTTCGTAGTTCAGAATCTTCCATAAGAGGTGGAAGAAATGATGATAATAGTACTTCATATATTTTTTCACAAGAAAATTTAAAAGCTGAGATTGATTCAATTTTTGAGCTTGCTGAAAAGTATCTGAAAGAAGGTGATACAACAAGGGCTGAAATTTTACTTTCAGGTGTTTATGATATAGACAATGAAAAAGCAAGTTATATGTATAAATTATCTGCGTATTTTTGCAGAGTTAAAAATTTAGAGCTTGCTATTGATGCATATCTCAGAAGTCAATATTTTGAACCTGATTCTATTGTTCGGGATTTCAAACTTGCACGAATTTATGAGGACTGCGGTATGCCTGATTCAGCTTTAAAACTATATGAAAAACTTTTAGACTATTCTTATTTAAAATATTCTTATGTTATCAATGATATCGAAAGAAGAAAACTTCATTCATTAGTAAACAAGGGTGAATTAAATGAAGATGAAAAAATTGACTTGATGATTAGGACTGAGTCCTATGATTTTTTACACAGATTAAGATTGGAAGTACTCGACCCCAATAAATTCAATCCTAATTGGTATTATGATAATTACTTTGGTGGTTTCAGATTAACTGACCCAATTGAAGAATCCTCATTTGTTCAAAAACAAATAAGACCCGGAAAATACCAACTAAAACTAAGATTTCGCTCTTGGAATCATCATACAGAAATTACCAATAAATACCGTGGAAGAGTTATAATTGAACGCAATATCGGTTCTCTCAATTATTCACGCCAAGTGATAGAAGTCGAAGCAGACAGTTTGGATAAAGAATTTGAAATTGACTTGAAATAATAGCTTTAATAAACAAAAAAAAATCCCTTGTAATAAAATTTTACAAGGGATTTATGAGGTGACGAGAGGAGTCGAACCTCCGTACACGGTTTTGCAGACCGCTGCCTAACCACTCGGCCACGTCACCATAGAACTACAAAAGTAATAAAAATATTTGAGATAATAAAATTATTTCTAAAATAATTGAGAAAAACTATCTTACTGCTTCCCATTCTTTTGATACAGATTTTCCAAACCACCATACAGATAATGAATTCATTAGCCAAAAAAGGATTGTCCTGATATAGCCATATTTTCGGAATCTTCTTGGCGACTCAAGTATAAGCAATTCTCTCAGAAATTTAATTTTCGATACTTTTGAAATGCGTCTGTATAAGTCGAAATCTTCACCGGCGACGATTGAATCATTATATCCACCGACCTTTTCGAACGTGCTTCGTCTTACTATTTGACATTCTCCCCTACCCATTCCCAGACCTAATAAATTCAAGAGATGAACATAATTATTATGCAAAAAATAGAATATTTTGTCTTTGAGTAGAACTTCATCTGGAAATCCGCCTACATTGCAAGCTATACCACCAATATTTTTGAATTTACCTTCTTTATCAGAGAAATCAATAATTATTTGAATGAATTTATCAATATTTTCAGGTATAGAATCAACGTTCAAAAATACAAGTATATCTGCTTTTGAGCAATCGGCACCACGATTTCTTCCTGCAGCAATAGTTTGCCTTTCAGGTGAATTATGAACGACAACAATATCAGCCAGCTCACTAGCAATTTTAACTGTATCGTCTGTACTTCCGCCATCGCTAACGATTAAATCAAAATTATACTTTTTTCTCAAATCTAAAGAAAATAATTTGAGGTGTGATTCAATCAGCTTCTCTTCCTGATATACAGGAACGATTATGCTAAAAGAAGGAATATTACTGTTTATTCGCTTTTTAATTACTAATGACTGACTCAAATTATTCAATGATTGATTTTCTGTAATAATTTTATTTTTGGGATTGATGTAATGCAAAAATCACCGATTGTGAAACTAACAAAATACAAAATTAACACTTTTTTTTCAATTTTTACCCATTTAGTGTTTACTTTTATCAAAATAATTATAATTTTTAATTTTTTGATTATGGCTGCAACATTAGCAATTAGTGCCTCCTCATGATAATTTTAACAATATCTTACTAAAATATTTGTCTATTATTTTTTTTATGTTACATTTTCTTTTTAGGTGATTGGAATGAAAAAAGCAATTTACTTGCTGATATTTTTTTCTTTTTTGGCAGTGTTGAAAGGGCAACCTGATTTGACATCAAACAGCATCCCACAGGTTGGTGAAAAATATACAATTATAGATTGTGATACAACCGGAATAACAGAAGGTGAAAGTGGGGCTTCAAAAGTTTGGGATTTCAGTAAAATATTGATATTACCGGGTGATGAGGCAAGGAGTTATAATTCAATTATTTCAGCTCCGTCAGGAATTAAATCTGAGTTTTTTCAGGAAGCTGACTATGCTTTAAGAAGTGAAGGTGGAGATACTTATTTCAAAACGAATTCAAACAGAATCGAGAGATTAGGAGTGGGATTTGAATCAGGTCAAGAGGTTCTCAATAATACTGAAATATATTACTCATTACCCTTTGCATTTCAAAGTGATTTCAACGATTTATTTTCAGGTCAAATCAAAACAAATGCTGACGGAATAGATGTTACAGTGAACAGAGGTGGAATGTCGAAGGCTTATGTAGACTCTTACGGTACTTTGATTTTACCGGATGGAACTTTCCAGAATGTATTAAGAGTTAGAATTGACCAAACTATCTATGATACAATTCCTCCTAGTGTTTCAGGAGCACCTCAAATTATAAACATAACCGAGACTACTAATTATCTATGGATGAATGATCAATATAAATTTGGTCTTTTGAACATTTCTTATGTAAAAAGTTCTCAAATTATGTTTGGAACTGTAATAAACACCACAAATACAAAAAATATTTGGATACTTGACGAAATGCCTGAAGTTCAGGACTATTTAACTATTCCGTCAATTACAAAGCCAATAAATAACAGTGAAGGGTTGGAACTTCCTCTAACAATTGAGTGGACTGAATCTGAATTAATTAAATCAGGTTCAATAAGGAATGAAATACTGCAGAATATTTCCTATGACTTGCAGGTTACCACTGACCCCAACTTTACAGCGGAGAATTTGATATTTAATTATGAAGTAGCAACAGGCACAAGTTTTGTATTTAATGAAAATATTAATTCAATTTATCTTTATATGCGTGTCAATGCCAAATCGGGTGATTTACAAAGCGGCTGGTCTGAAATTGTAAGTGTTCAATTGACAGAACAAGATAACTACCTGACTACTCCTGAATTTACAAGCCCTGAAAATGGTGCTGAGTTAACTGAACTACCAGTAGTTTTGGAATGGAGCCAATCTCAAATTATGCCTGAAGGTACAAGCGATAATATTGAATATGTAGTTGAGTTATCAATCGAACCGACTTTCTCAAATCCGGAAACCATTGAAGAAGTTGAAGTTGGAAATCAGACATCGCTTGAAATTGATTATAACCTTCCTACTTTTACCTATTATGCAAGAGTAAAAGCAGTAAGTGGTGAACTAACAAGCCCATGGTCTGAGGTATTATCGTTTGATTTTATTTCCAACACAGAAACACCTGAAACTCCGACATTACTCTCACCTGAAAATGGTGCCGTTGATTTAGAGTATGAATCTTTAACATTTGTATGGGAATCAGATGAAGTTGGAGTAATTTTCCAGTTTAAGGTTTGGAACGATATGGAGAGTCTTGAGCTTTATGTTGGAGAAGATAAATTCTTTGAAGCTGAAAATATTCTTCAGCCGAATACAACTTATTTTTGGTCAGTAAGAGCAGACAGAGACTTTTCAGATACATCTGACTGGGCTGAGCCTTGGACATTCACAACAAAAAACCCGGCATCAGTTAAGGATTCTGAATTTAATAGTCCAAACTTAACTCTTTTGCCAAATCCTGCAATTGATGCTGTAAATATAAGTTTTACTCTTGAAACTCAGGATAAAGTAGGATTGAGAATAGTATCATTGGACGGAAGCACTTTATACAACAGCTCATTAGGGACATTGAATGCAGGACAGCATAATAACAATATTGACATAAGCGGTTTTGCAGCAGGTGCTTATTATGTTATTTTGGAAGGCTCAAAAGTTAAATATATTAAAAGCATAATTAAGCAATAATTTCTTATAAATTCAGCTGAAATAATTAGATACTAAACCGAATAAATTCAAGCAAAGGATTACCAATCTGCACTTTGATTTATTCGGTTTTTTTACAATTAAATCAAACCTGCATTTTTAAAGCTGTAATAATCATTACTTCCAAATATGAGATGGTCAAGGACTTTAATGCCGATTACATTTCCTGTTTCAACAAGTCTGTCAGTAATTCTTTTATCTTCAACTGAAGGTTCGGGATTGCCTGAAGGATGATTGTGAATTAGCACAATAGAAGCAGCTGATTCAATTATTGCAGGTCTGAAAACTTCACGGGGATGCACAAGAGTCTGATTTAAAATGCCTTCAGTGATAATTGCCTCCTTAATTATTTGATTGCTTGAATTCAACAGCAGAATTCTGAATATTTCAATTCTCAAATCCCTTAGTCTCGGGAAATAATACTCGGCGATATCATCTGAATTTTGAAGCTTTTTCTTTGAATTGAATGGATTCACTACAACACGTCTTGAAATCTCAAAAGCAGCGGCAATGCTTACGGCTTTTGCTACACCTATTCCCTCAAACTTCTTGAGCTGTGCCACATCACTTTTGGCGAGCTCTGTAATACTGCCAAAGTTCTCAACAAGCTCACGGGCAATATCAATTGCAGTTTTTCCTGCTTTGCCGAAACCAATAAGAATCGCAATCAGTTCTGAGTCCGAAAGAGATTTTGCTCCGAATTTTATCAGTCTTTCACGTGGTCTGTCATCTTCCTGCCAATGTTTGATGGGCATTATTTATCCTGCATTTAATTATTGAATGAAGAAGGCAGTGTATCACTAATCCAGTCAAGATAAGGCTTAAATCCATCCTGAATTTCAACAGCTATAATCTCAGGAACTTCATCATGATGAAGCTCTTTTACCCTGTTCATCAAAAATTGAAGACGAGCATTTGTTGTTTTAATCATAATCAAACATTCGTGCCTTTCATTAATTGAATTGTCCCACTGGAAATAAGATATAGCATTGGGTAAAACAGTGCAGCACGCTGCTAGATTTTCATTTACCAAAATTTTTGATATATGTGAAGCACTGTCTATCGAACTTGTTGTAACATAGACAATTTTGTAATCATTTGATTCATTCTTCATAAATGTCTTATTATTTATCGAAAAATATTTATATTTGTAAGTTATAAACTTTCAAAAGTAAAAAATATTATTTTGAATAATAGAATATAATGATTGAAATACTAATTTTTTATCTTCATATAGCCGGCGCATTGTACGCTTTTACAAAAAGCTGGCAAAATGTGAGTCTGAAAGAGGGCTTTATGGCGATACTTATGATAGGACTTTTTTTTGCTATCGGATGGGCACTTACCGGCACCTTAGCGCGGCTTATCTATCCTGATTCATGGAACAGTATATATTTTTCGTCTGACACATTGTCGCTTGTTCTACTATTAATTCCTGAAATAATTTTTTTCTACTTTTTTTTCATAAAAGCAAAGAATTTATAATTTATGAATATTAATGTCAAAGAATATATCGAAAAAGAAATAAAATGCCTTGACAAAGGCTTTGTAAGATTGATAGATGTTATGGGCGATGATGCCGCAATAGTCCAGTCTGCGAGAGTTTCCTACGGTAAGGGAACAAAATCTGTCAATGAAGACCGGGGATTAATTAGATACTTAATGCGCCACAAACACACATCTCCATTCGAGATGGTGGAATTTAAATTCCATGTCAAACTTCCAATATTTATTGCACGTCAGTGGATTCGACATCGCACAGCAAATGTAAATGAATATAGTGGAAGATACAGCGAAATGAAAGATGAATTCTATGTGCCGGAGATTTCAGAAATCAGGACTCAAAGCACAATCAACAAACAAGGACGCGCCGATGAAAGTCTCCCTGAAGAATCAACTTCAAGAATTTTAGAGATTCTGAATAACCGAAATTCTCAGTCATTTTCAGAATATTCTGAAATGCTTGAATTAGGACTTGCAAGAGAAATTGCAAGAATTAATCTGCCGCTTTCAAATTATACTGAATGGTACTGGAAAATTGACCTGCATAACTTATTTCATTTCCTAAGACTTAGAATTGATTCTCATGCTCAGTACGAAATTCAGGTTTATGGTAATGCTATCGCTGAAATTGTAAAGGCTGCCGTTCCAATGGCATGGGAAGCCTTTGAAGATTATATACTAAATTCCGAGATGTTTAGCAGTATTGAAATGAAAGCAATTAAGGAGTTAATTGGAAATGATATTCCCGATGTCGAAAAATTGGTAAGCATGGGATTATCAAAGCGTGAGGCTGCTGAATTTTTAAAAAAATTAGAATAAATGTATTCAATTTGTCACATTTTTTCAATTAATTCGTTTATATAAGTATATGGCAATTAAATTAAATATTTATTCTTTATCTGCAATTATTCTGATTGGAATTTTGTCTTTTAGTAACACATTCTGCTCTCAGGCTGATAGCAATATTAATTCAGACGAGATTTTTGAAAAAGCTAAAAAGTTCAGAGGTGTTGAATTTTTAAATTTATATTCTGATATTGGAGTAAATGGCAAAATAATAGAAAAAAACGGTAATTTAAACGAATTGAATTATTTTTTCCTAAAACCTGACAAACATAGACTCAGACTACACTTAGGAAATTTTATGATTAATATTACTCTAAGTAATGATGCCGGTTGGGCAAAACTTCCGGGTATGCCTACTATCCCAATTGATGATATCAGTCGTCACAACATGGAATCCGTATCACTTGCATTTTTTCCAAAGATTTTTGTAATGCAGGACAGAGATTCGATGTTTTATTCCGGCATCGAAAAAATTTCGGGTATTGGTTGCTTTAAATTTGTTTTAATTGATAAAAAAGGCATTTATCATGATTTTTTCTTTGCTGAAAATGATTTCAGACTTGTTAAATACCTCACAATGAAAGAAATGAATCTTGAACCGCTTCTTTTTGAAGCTTATTACGATAAATATAATGATTTTAATGGTGTTAAATTCCCTACTGAAATTGAAGTTTATTCAGGTGACAGAGAATTAAAATTCAAAATTGAAAATGTGAATTATAACATCGGACTTACAGAATCTGATTTTGGAAAACCAAATTAATTTTTTTAATATATTGGAGTTATTATAATGTACTCAAAAATAATTTTTTTACTAACTGCATTCTTAGCAATGAATATTCTTACATTTGCTGATGCAAAAAAAGCAGAAGATCTGATTGAAAAAAGTATCAAAGCAACCGGTGGCAAAGAAAAATTTGAGAATATCAAAACTTTCTCGCTAACTGCAGATATGAATGTTCCATCTCAAAATATGGATATTAATATTGACTTCTGGCTCAAAAAACCAAATAAAATGCGTTTGGTTCAGAATATTGCATCTATGGGAATGACTGTTGAAGCCGGAACTGACGGTGATAAATACTGGGCTATACAGCCGGGCAGCACAACTAAAACAGCCCTGCCTGACATGGCAGTAGCTCAGGTAAAAGGACAGCTTGATGGTCTGAAAACCATTCTTGATTCTCCTTTGATGAATTACAAAGAAAAAAATTACAAAATATCTTATTCAGGTTTAGAAGATATTGATGAGAAGAAATGTAATGTCGTAAAAATAGTTGATGAAGAAAACAACGAAACTGATTTTTATTTCGATGCAATTACTAATCTCATTTATTGCTCCAAATCTAAAGTTAACGCAAATGGTGAGGATTTTATCGTTGAGATGAAGATTAACGAATACCAGAAAGTTGACGGATTATTTATTCCAAAGAGAATTGAGATTGCTCAGAACAGTGAAGTTCAGACAAAAATTGCAATTTCAGAAGTGAAATTCAATCCTGAAATCAATGACTCTGATTTCAAGGCTGAATAATTTTTATCTATGCTTTTTAAAAAAAGAGTTGCTTATTTAAGCAACTCTTTTTTTTTAGTAGTATATCATATAAAATGATTAGATATTCTATGAAACGTAATCTAATAACGAAGACTTCCATGATTTAATGAAAATTGACCGCAACCGGTGCTTCACCTGAATAATCATAGAATCCTTTTCCGGTTTTACGACCATAAGCGCCGGAAGCAACGACTTTCTTCAGCAATGGACAAGGTCTGTATTTAGAATCACCAAGGTCATTATGAAGAACTTCAAGTATAGCAAGACAAGTATCAAGTCCTATTAAATCTGCTAAAAAAAGCGGTCCCATTGGATGTGCAAATCCAAGCTTAGCCACTTCATCAATACCATCTACAGTTCCCACGTTTTCCATAAGTGCAAAAATTGCTTCGTTTATAAATGGCAGAAGTATTCTGTTGGATATAAATCCCGGATAATCATTTGCTGTAACAGGTGTCTTACCTAATTTTTGGCAAGTTGAAATAATTTCATCATAGACTTCACCAGTAGTTGAAAGTCCTTTAATAACCTCTACAAGTTTCATCATTGGTACAGGATTCATGAAGTGCATGCCAACCACCTTTTCGGGTCTGCGGGTCTGTGCAGCAATTTCTGTAATCGAAATTGTAGAAGTATTACTTGCTAAAATAGCCTCAGAATTAATCACTTCATCAAGATTTCTAAAAATTTTAAACTTCAAATCTTTGTTTTCAGATACAGCTTCAACAACAAGTTGAGCATCAGCTCCAACTATTAAATCTGTACTAATCTGAATTTTCGCTAATGCTTGATCCATAGCTTCTTGCAAAATAGCACCTTTTTTTAGTTGTCTTTCCATATTCTTGCGGATTGTTGCCAATCCTTTTTCAAGAGCAGGCTCGCTAATATCACTTAACACTACATCGTAGCCGGATTGTGCAAAGGTATGAGCAATACCATTTCCCATCGTACCTGCACCAAGAACCAAAACTTTTTCAATTTTCATAAAATATTTCCAATTTTATTATTTATAAATTATTACAAATTTTCTTAATTCAATTTTTGTATATTAAAAGAATAAATCTGATTATTAGATTTTATGAGAAGGATGTAAGTACCGATTGAGAAATTATCAAGATTTATCAAATAATCCTGTCCTGAAGATAAATTACTTACAAAATCGGATACTAATTTTCTACCCAAAATATCAATAATACCAACTTCTATATTATCAAAATTATAATTAGGTGTAATTCTAATATTATTTTCAAAAGGATTAGGACTGATTAAAAACATATCGGAAGAATTATGTGTAACCATAACTGAAGTAGTAATACTGATACTTTCCGAACTATTGAAACAACCATTCTCATCAAAAGCAACAACGAAGTAATCGCCTGATTCAGTAGGAATATATTGAAGTTGATTTGCACCAAGTATAGCTGAATTATTTCTGTACCATCTGTAAGAAAATGCAGTATCTGTAAATAAAATTCCATCCTCATAATATATGTTAGGCTTTGCAGGCACAGGTCTTTTTGCAATATAAACACTATCAATCAAAGGACAGCCACTTTCTGTGACTGCTGAAGCAACATAATATCCCGGCTCAGACACAGATATTCGCGAAGTCGTGTCACCGGTTGACCATACATAATTTTGCAATCCTAAAGGTACAAAAATACTAATTGTGTCATTATCCCCGCATATTGCCATTCCTCTGTTTGAACGAATATTAAAAGCAGGCACATTCAGCATTTCGACATTCACAGGTTCAGATTTTTCTGTACAGCCGACTTCATCTTTTATACTTACAAAATAATTTCCAGATCTTTTTACAACAATTGATTTACTTGTTTCACCAGAAGACCACAACACATTATCGAAACTTGTTAAGGCTTCCAGCTTGACGCTGTCGCCATCGCAGAAAGTTAACTGACCGGAAACTTTAACCAATGGTTTTTCTAAATTGCAATCAAACAGCTGAGACTCCCATATTCCTCTACCATAAGTACCTGCATAAATTTTACCGGTACTATAATTAATTTTTAAATCGCTAATTACTACAGGAGGTAAATTTGTATTGAATAATGTCCATTCTTCCGAAAAGTCATCGCTTTTCATATATACACCAATATCCGAACCGATGAAAATTCTACCGGCAGTATTATGTTGAAAAACTATGGTGTTTGCAGGAATATTCGGTAAATTATATGTGATGTTCTTTATTTGCGAACCGATAATTTCAAATACACGGTCACTAACACTATATCCACTTAGTGAGATAAATACTCTATCAGCATTATCAGGGTCAACAGCAATGCCACTTATCCAATTTTGACGATTAAAAATTCCTGTCCAGGTAGTACCACCATTTAAAGATTTATACAAATAATTTCTTACTGCCATATACATAATCATTGAATCTGATGGTGCTACTGCCAAATGATTGATAGCAGCAGAATTAGTAAAATTAGTCATTTTAATCCAGGAATTTCCCCAATTGGTTGATTTATAAACATTTCTGTAACCAATGTAAATACTTGAAGGATTTTGAGGATTCAGTACAAATGGCGAAACCCAATTAGCAATTTCTCCCTGAAATATATCGGGTCCTGAAATCCTCGAAAAATTATTACCACCATTCGTTGATCTGAATAAATTTCCGTATTGTGTAGTAGTATAAATTAATGACGGATTTTCAGGGTCAATAGCACAAGCCATCCCATCGCCACCATTGACCTGAGCCCAATTTTTTCCATCGAATAAACTTGAACCATTGTCCTGAGTTCCACCAACAATTAAATCAGTAGAGGCAGGGCTTACATCAATTTTATAATATTGGGCAATTGCAAGACCATCACTAATATCGTTCCATGTGGTACCATTATTAGAAGTAAAATACAAGCCACCGTCATTAGCGGCATAAAGCTCTCTTGCATCTTTGGTATATACAAAATGATGTTGGTCAGCATGTACAAAAGGCAGACTATGACTGCCCGTCCAATGATTCAGAATTTGCCAGTTTTTACCTCCGTTCGATGAACCCCATGTATGAATCCCGCCTACAAAAACAAATTCAGGGTTAGCCGGCGAAACAGCAATTGCCAAATCATAAAAGCCTTGTCCTGTATTACCGCCGCCATTAACATCAATGCTGAGAATATTTGGCGAATTTGATTGTGTTAACCAGTTAATACCGCTATTTGTGGAGCGAAACAGCCCGAAAAAAGCACCGGTATTTCTTGAAGCTACTGCATAAACATAATCAGGATTGGCAGGAGTAACAGCCAAATCAATTCTTGATGAACCATTCAATGTAGCTACAATTGTCCAAGTATTTCCGGCATCGCTGCTCCTAAAAATTCTGCCTGTTGTGGTTCCCTGATTCATTCCTGAAGTAGTTGCATAAATAATTTCAGGGTTTCCGGGCTTAAACTCAATATCACGAAAAATTGCAGTATTATTCAATACTGACCATGTAGCTGCACCGTCAGTGCTTTTTAATATGCCACGATTTGTGGCTGCATAAACAAGATTGTGATTTGTTGGATGTACAATTATTCTGTTAGATAAGTGATAATCGTTCAGGTTATATTTTTCAGAGGTAAAATTCCATGATTTACCGGCATCTGTAGATTTTAATATTCCAACAGAATATTCATTTGTCATAAAGAAGCCGTTTTTATCACCTGTTGAAAGATATATTACATCAGGTTTGCTCGGTGCTATTGCAATATCTGAAACACCTAAAGACAGCACATCAGTAAACTCGGCTTTAGTCCAGGTTTGTCCTCGATTTGTTGTAAACCAGGCACCTCCACCAGCTGAACCAACCCAAATTATATTATTATTCGTAGGATGAATTCTAACAACATTTAATCTTCCCAAACCGCCTGATTTGTAATTTAATTTATTCTGTGGGACTTTAATCGGACCCACTTCCTTCCAATCAGAAAAATTACTGAGAAGAAGGGGGTTTTCGCCTTTGGAAGATTTAAATTGCTCATAAGAGTCAAAAATTACTCTCGCATTAGGAATAATTCCATTCGGAAAAGTTCTCTGTTCCCACAAATATTCCCATCTTTTGAATTGTTTCCAACCTTCTCCCCTTACCAGCTCTTTGTCTTGCCAGAATTTATTAAAAGCTTTTTGAACATTAATAAAATTATTTTCATCTCCTTCAATCAGCTCAGCCCATGGCTGCGAGAGCAAATTTACGTTTGTCCCAATTATTAGCAGTAATAATAAAGTACTTATTTTTTTCATAGAATTCATAATTATAAAAAATAAAACATTTAAAAACATCTCTAAAGTCAAACTATGTCAAGAATTTATTAAATTTATTTTTCGTTTATATTTCAAACTTATTGTATAACTATTCATAATTTTTTTTGGGTAGATTATCTGTTGATTTCATAAAAGAAAGTAATCTGCGTCTATAACTAAATGAAACTTGATATGAACTCAAAATACTTGAAAAAATTTACATCAGCAGCCAATCAGGTCAGGAATATTATTAGCGATATTCCGGATATAGCAATTATTGCCGGTTCAGGTATAGCTGCATCATTTGAAAAAAACAAAAATACACAAACTCTAAATTATAACATCCTTGAAAATTTTCCCAAAACTTCAGTAGAAGGTCACCACGGAGAAATGCTCCATTATGATTTTGATGGGAAAAACGCATTAGTATTCTCAGGCAGATTTCACTACTACGAAGGTAGAACACTATCAGAGATTTGCTCTATTGTAGCACTGATTCATATTTTAGGCATTAAAAGATTAATTATCACAAATGCCGCAGGAGGTTTAAATCCTAAATTTCAAGTAGGTGATATAATGCTATTCAATGACACAATTGACTTTTTCTTTTTTAAAAATTATGATTCATCATTTGTTCCGGCAGATACAGACTATCGTTGCCCTGTAAATAGAAATAACAGTAGTTATCAAGAACAATTAGAAGCAGAATTAATTCGAAGTGGAATTCCATATCAAAACGGAGTTTACATTGGAGTAACCGGTCCGAATTACGAAACAAGAGCAGAGATTCGTGCATTCAGACGGCTGGGAGCTGATGCTGTGGGAATGTCGTCTGTGCCGGAATTAAAAGCCGCAAAAATTTTAGGAATTGAAACAATAGGCTTATCACTAATCACAAATACAGCAAGTGAAATAATGCAAGAAGTTACTCACGATGAAGTAATAATTGCAGCAAGAGATTCTGCAACCAAAATTAAGTCTATAATAAAAAAAGCAGTTAATTTATAATCAACTGCTAATTTTTTTTTCTTTTTTTCAAGGGCGAATGACGGGGCTCGAACCCGCGACAACCAGAGCCACAATCTGGCACTCTACCAACTGAGCTACATCCGCCATATTACAGAATACAAAAATAAGGTTTTTTTTGTAATTTGTCAAATTCTTTTTTGAGAAGACGGCATAATAATATCAAAATTTTATTTTTATTATTGTTTCGAATAATATTCTATGTAGTTCAGAAGAGCGGGTTTCTGGCAATGAAAATATTAGACTATTGACATCATCTTATTAGAATTACTTTCGAATTATAAGAATTAAGGTTTTCATAAATAATGTTAAGCGATATATCTCTATATACAAATATACATATTTATAAATTTAACTATGATAAATCATTTGTTAAATATTAATAGAGACTTTACGTCAAACAAAAAATATAAATTTTATAATCTAAAAATCTCGGTGAAAATATGGATTTAAATTATTTACGCAGACTTGTAAAAATATTTGATGACAGTAAAGCAACTCACATGGATATTGAGGAGGACGGAGTTCGAATTTCTCTGGCTTTAGAGCAGCCAGATATTCATCAAACGGTGGCATCAACACAATCTTATGCCGCACCACAAATCGCTGCTCCATCAATTGCTCCGCCAACTGTTCAGACAAGCGAGCAAACACAAGCATCTTCTCCGGCTGTAGACTCAAATCTTCACACAATCAAATCGCCAATCGTTGGTACTTTTTACTGCTCACCATCCCCGGATGCAGGTTCATTTGTAGAAGTAGGTTCACGTGTGAAACCCGGCGATACACTATGTATAATAGAAGCGATGAAACTTATGAATGAAATCGAAAGTGATGTTGCAGGCATTATTGAAAAAATCTTAGTAGAAAACGCTAAACCTGTAGAATTCAATCAGCCAATATTTGTTGTACGACCTGAATAAACAATATAATGATAAAAAAAATACTAATTGCTAATAGAAGCGAAATAGCACTTCGTGTTATTAGAGCGTGCAAAGAGCTTGGAATATTAACTGTTGCTGTTTACTCCGAAGCTGACCGTGAATCACTTCATGTCAGGTTTGCAGACGAAGCTGTATGCATTGGTGCACCTCCAAGCCGCGAGAGCTACCTCAAAATTCCATCAATAATATCAGCAGCAATGATTACGAATGCCGATGCAATTCATCCCGGTTACGGATTTATGGCTGAGAATGACAAATTTGTTGATATTTGCAATGACCATGATATTACATTTATAGGTCCTTCAGCAGATGCAATCAGGCGTATGGGCAATAAATCTGTTGCTAAGGACACTATGAGAAATGCCGGTGTGCCTGTTGTTCCCGGAAGCTTGGGAGTAGTCAAAACACTTGATGAAGCAGTAAAAGTCTGTGGTGATATTGGTTATCCGGTAATGCTTAAAGCAGTAGCAGGTGGCGGTGGTAAAGGTATGAGAATGGTAAATTCCGAATCTGAGCTGAAAGGTGCCTTTAATCTCGCTCAAAATGAAGCAGAAGCATTCTTCAGCAACCCTGATTTATATATAGAAAAGCTCGTTCAGGGCTCGAGACATATTGAATTTCAGGTTTTCGGTGATAAATACGGCAATGTGATTCACCTTAATGAGAGAGAATGTTCGACCCAAAGACGTCATCAAAAATTGATTGAGGAAGCACCCTCCCCTATTGTAAGTGCAGCTTTGAGAAAGCAAATGGGCGAAGTGTCTGTTTTAGGTGCTAAAGCAGTAAATTATTATGGACCCGGAACTATCGAATATTTAGTTGATAATGATATGAATTTCTATTTTATGGAAATGAATACACGTATTCAAGTTGAGCATCCCGTAACTGAAGAATCCTTGGGAATTGACCTGATTAAAGAACAAATTCTCATAGCCGGAGGAGAAAAATTATCCTTGAAACCCTCTGAACCTAAATTCCATTCAATTGAATGCCGTATAAATGCCGAAGATGCCGAAAATGGTTTCAGGCCATCACCCGGGAAAATTGAAGCATTTCACATGCCTGGCGGTCACGGAGTCAGAGTTGACTCACACGCATATCAGGGATATATCATTCCTTCAAATTATGACTCACTGATAGCCAAACTGATAACTCGCGGGAATACACGCAATGAAGCCATAGCAAAGATGTACAGAGCGCTTGACGAGTTCATTATTGAGGGTATTAAAACAACAATTCCTTTCCACAAAAGTATGATGCTAAATAAAGATTTCATCGCAGGCAACATTGATACAAAATATTTGGAAAGAAATGATTGGAAATCAATGTAAATTTTGTAATTTTACATTATCGTAATTTGCAATTTTTAAAAAAGTTTTTTTTAGGAGCGAAAATGAATTTTCCAAATGATCTAAAGTACACAGAAGACCACGAGTGGGTCAGAGTAAATGGCAATATCGCAGAAGTTGGTGTAACAGACCACGCACAAGGCGAATTAGGCGATATAGTTTATATTGATATACCTGATTCTGAAGCAGAAGTATCTCAAAACGATACATTCGGTACAATTGAAGCAGTTAAAACTGTTGCTGATATGTTTGCACCTGTTTCAGGTAAAATTGTTGATGTCAATAACGCACTCAACAACGCCCCTGAAACTGTTAACCAAGACCCTTATGGTGCCGGCTGGATTGTTAAAATTGAGATGAGCAATTTATCAGAGCTTGATAATCTTATGGATGCTGACGCTTACAAAGCAAAGCTCGGTCATTAATTTTATTAATTTCCGACTTTCAGAAATAAGTGGGGCTTTCAAAATTTGAAAGCCCCTATTTTTTATTATTGTGTCGCATTTTCGTAAAAATTCAAAGTCAATATGTTATAATCACTACCGAAATTAATATCTGATTTAAAAAGTTTCCTCTCAAACCATTTTTCGTTATTAGGATCAGTAAAATCATGGTAGACAATTTGAATATCGAAAGTATTAATCATTTCGGTCTTAACTTTTCCTAACTGATATGAGTACTGAAGCATTGCCCCATTTGTCAATCTATGATACCAACCGTCTGACAAATCATTAAATTTTATAGTATATTGGTGATACTCAATTTTGTTGTTGCTTTCCATTGTTCCATCAACCAGGATAGTGAGATTTTTGACTTTCCAGTCCCATGCATCTAATTTACTCGGAGTGAAATCACCGGATATTGTGGTTGTCAGTTTGTTTTCATATCCTGTGTGTGAACCTGTTGGAATTAATTTAGAGGTTAGAGTAAAAGAGTTTTTATTCCAGGTAATCAGTGGAGATTTACTTACATAATTACCAAAATTAAAACTGATATCATCATCCTCATAATCATAAATCTGAATGTTTCCATGAAGATATTTCAGCAATGCGAGTAAATCATCGCTATCGCCTGTATCTGTAGTTGTATAAGCATCGCCAAAAATAACTTCATCATCATTTTGTAATCTCGGTAGGTCACCGGTTGATTTTCCGTCGTCATTTGGATAATAATCAAAAAGGATTTCGCCTGAATTTGTATTCAGAGTATAATCGCCCTGCATCCAATTGCCGTTAAAAACAGCACCATGAACAATATCTGCAGGATTTTGACCGGCTTTAACCTTGCTTTTGTCATACTTGATAATTACAGTATAATATTTATTCGACAGGAATTTGCCGGACATTGATATTTTATAAATGTTTTTACCAAGGACAACACCATCAATATTGAAGCCGGGTGGGTTCGTGATCTTGGAGACTGTTATCTCCAGATTAGTTTCGAGGGAACCTCCGGGAATCAATACTTGGATGTCGTTTGTAGAAATTACAGTTTGCAACTCAGAAGAAGGGCTGAGGCTCTTTTCTGCAAGAATTTCATCTGCAATCGGAGATACACCATCTTCCGGACAACCTGCAAAAACTAATGATAGAATCACTAGAAGCAAAATCTTAAAAGTACTTTTCATGACTGACTCACATGTATTTTAAACATAAATCATTATTCAAATATACGAAAATATTTGAAATTATTATACATGTAAATTGTTATTTTACTTTTTTCTTCTGCTTTTTTTATCAGAACTGCCACTCGACTTGCTATTACCACCGTCAAACTTAACAACTAATTTACGGTTTTCGTATTTCATTCCATTCATTGAATGAATAATAACATCAGCTACATCGGTTTCCACACCAAAAACAGTGAAGCTTTTTGTAATATCAATTCTTCCGACTTTAAATTTTGTGCCTCTGTTGGCTTTATTCAAAAGTTCAATCAATTTACCGGGAGTAAAGTTTTCACTTTTACCTACATTAATAAACAAATCGGTGAATGACATCATATCACGGGAAGAATCTTTACTGGAAGATTTTTTCTTACCACCCTTACTTTCACGTTCCTGATATTCAGGAACATTCAAGTCGCCTGAATCCTTATAATACTGCAAAAATCTGTTGAATTCTACAGAAACAAGACGTTTGATTAAATCTTCCTTATCCAGCCAACCTAATTTTTTATAAATTATTGGTAAGTAAGGTTCAATTCCGCTATGTTCAATTTCGATATGTTCTATTCTGTCAATCAAATGGAATAACTGCTTCTCGCAAACTTCTTTGCCTGTAGGAACATTTTCACGGTTAAATTGTTTACCAATTTTACTTTCGATTTGTTTTACTTTATACTTTTCCTTCAGGTTTGTTATAGCAATTGAAATACCGGCTTTCCCTGCTCTGCCTGTTCTACCACTACGGTGATTGTAGGCGTCAACATCTTCAGGTAAATTATAATTGATGACATGAGTCAAGTTATCAACATCAATACCTCTTGCAGCAACATCTGTTGCGACCAGAAGTTGAACAGTTTTATTCCTGAATTTAGACATTACTGTGTCCCGCATCGGCTGTGACATATCTCCGTGAAGCGGTTCTGCATTGTATCCGTCTGAAATCAATTTATCTGCAATTTCCTGAGTTTCGATTCTTGTTCTGCAAAATACAATACCATAGATGTCGGGATAATAATCGGCAACACGTTTTAGGGTTTCGTATTTATCTTTAGCATGCACAGTATAGCAAATATGCTTGATGTTATCAGCGCCGGAGTTTTTTGCACCTACAGTAATTTCCATAGGTTTGCTCATATATTTTTTAGCTATGTTGGCAATTTCAGGCGGCATTGTAGCAGAAAACAGAAAAGTGCGTCTTTCCTTAGGTACTGCTGAGAGAATAGATTTGATGCTTTCGGTGAAACCCATATTGAGCATTTCATCAGCTTCATCAAGTACTACGAATTCGACATCATTTAATTTAACGGCTTTTCTTTCCATCAAATCAATAAGTCTGCCCGGAGTAGCTACAACAATCTGCGCTCCGCTTTTCATAGCTCTTAACTGAGTTTCTATACTTGCACCACCATATACAGGTACTATTTTAATATCAGGTAAATACTTGGCGTAATCCATTAAATCATTTGCAATTTGGATACAAAGCTCGCGAGTTGGGCTAAGAATCAGCGTTTGAGTTTTATTTGATTTACTATTTGAGAGCTGAATCAGGGGAAGACCGAAGGCTGCTGTTTTACCGGTGCCGGTTTGTGCAAGTGCTATGATATCTGATTCGGTATTTAGAACCGCAGGAATTACTTTTTCCTGCACGGGCATTGCTTTTTCGAAGTCAAGTTCTGATATTGCCCTAATAAGTTCGGGATTTATACCCGCTTCCTGGAATGTCATTTAGAAAACATCTTATATAAAATTGAGAAATAAAAATCTATTTAAAAAAACTAAAGCCCGCTATGGCGGGCTTTGCTTTATATGAGCCGGATGACGGACTTGAACCCCCGACCTGCTGATTACAAGTCAGCTGCTCTACCAGCTGAGCTAATCCGGCGTCAATACGAAATACAAAAGTAATACTTTTTTTAATTCTGTGCAAGAAAAAAATAAATAATTTCAATTTTTTTTAAAAATATTCAGGAAAAAGTATTTCTTCAATCATTTCGCACCAAATATGACCTATCAAAATATGACTTTCTTGCACTCTTGCAGTTACATTGCTTGGAACAACAACCGAGTAATCACACATTCCGAGTAATTTACCTCCACCTGCTCCAAGTAACCCAATGCATAAAATTCCCATCTCTTTTGCCTGTGTCATAGCATTCATTACATTTCCTGAATTTCCACTTGTTGAAATGCCAATCAGTACATCGCCGCTTTTTCCGTAAGCTTCAACTGTTCTTGCAAAAATATTTTCAAATCCAATATCATTACCTCCTGCTGTCAATATTGAGGGGTCAACTGTTAGAGCTATTCCGGGAAGAGCAGGACGATTTACGTGGCTTCTTAGCCTTACAACAAGTTCAGCCGCCAGGTGCTGTGAATCTGCAGCACTGCCACCGTTTCCACAAAACATGATTTTTCCGCCGTTTTTAATGGATTCGGCAAGTTTATAGCCTATATTCTCAATTTCTGCAGAACATTGATTGAGTAAATCTTGTTTTGTACTAATAGATAGATTGATCGTATCTTTGATTTTTGATTGAAAATTTGACATAATTTATTATCCTATAAAGTGATTTTCTTAAGTATTCCGATTAGCTGATTTCTTCCAAGACTTGTTTGTGATGAATATGGCAGCACTTCTCGGCAATGTTTACATTGTGAAACAAGATGTTCGATTTGCTTTTGTCTTGTTGAAATTGCACCGGGTTTAATTTTATCGCATTTGGTCAAAATAATAATGAAATCCTTTTGATTCTCCTCATACCATTCGATTAAAGCAAGGTCAGTGTTCATTGGATCGTGGCGACTGTCAATTAAAGCAGCAACCAATTTCAAGTTTTTTCTGCTTTCGAGATATTGAAAATTTAATTTTTTCCACTTTTCTCTGTTTTCTTTGCCCGTAGTTGCATAGCCAAATCCGGGTAAGTCTGCAAAAACCCAACGACCTTCAACGTTGAAAAAATTTATCTGCTGAGTCTTTCCGGGAGCTGAACTAATATAAGCAAGATTTTTTCTAAGTACAATACTATTTAATAATGATGATTTACCAACATTCGACCTGCCGCTAAAAGCAATTTCAGGAAGATTTATTTCAGGGAACTGCGATATTTCGGCACTCCCTAATATGAATTCAGCATTCATCGGTTGCATAAGCTACCTTCTGATTTTTTTTAAGTTAAAAAGATATGTTAAGACGCCTGACCCATAGCCAAAATGTATCGCAACGAAAACAATTATTAAATTTACAGGAGAAACCTTGTTAATAATCCAATAAAATACTGATGCTAAAGCTAATATAAACAAGTATATTAACACGATTATCCAATATGAATAAAATGCATAATCAATAAAAAATGACATTATGAAAAGTAAAACAATAAACAAAACAAATAATGCCGGTATATAAGTTTTCAATTGCATACCTTCAATCTTTTTCATTTGCAATGAGTTAAGCTTATTAGCTGATCTCAGTTTAGCAATTACAATCTGCCGCCAGTAGCCATAATTGAACTGTTGCATTAAGAGCGACGAGAAATCTTTTCTGGGATGATAATAGTTTATCGCCCCTGGATTCAGATATAAGTTATAATCATTTAAAATGGTCAATCTGTGATTTAATTCAATATCTTCTCCTACGGGCAGACTTTCGTCATAAAGACCGACATCAGTTATAATTTTTTTGTTGTAAAGGCACATACAAGCATGGTCTACTTTTTCTACTGTTTTTTTATTCAGAAAGTTTCCGGAGCCGGCGCCACTCATTAAACTCTGAAATGCAATCTCCTGAGCTTTCGAAAAATTTGTTTTGGAAGCATCGTAATGAACTGAGCCAACGCCTACAATTTTCAAATCAGCTTGGGTCTTCGTTTCATATACTTCCCACAAATTACTAAGCCACGATTTTTCAGCTAATCTGTGAGCATCAATATAAGCTATATATTCTGCATCAGAAGACTCAATTGCAATATTTCTACCGGCTGATTGTATCTTATTCGGATTATTTATTAGCTTTATTTTAGAGTTATTGATTTGCAATATTTGTATGATTTCTATAGTCTTATCTTTTGAGCCTCCATCTGAAACAATTATATCAAAGTCACCATCATAATCCTGCATCAACAAGGATTCCAAACATTCAGAAATATAATTTTCTTCATTCAGGCAAGCTATAATAATTGATATTTTAGGAAATTCTTTAATCATGATATTATTTCTTTCCGAATAAAAAATTATTCGATAAATTACTTAAAATCAATGAATATGAGTACTTGATTTTTTTATTTATTATATCTGATATAAATTTCTTTTTTCTCAATTTTTCTAGTGTATCAGCATCAAAGTATCTTTTTAAACATATTGCTCGTTCTTCATTTTGCAATTCATTAAACCCGGAATTTGAACTAATGCCTGATAAATTAAAATATGAAACAGGCATTTCAATATATTTTGTTTTGCATTTTTCCTGATAAACAAGCTTGAGAATTAAATCATAATCCCCCGCGATTTTGAAACTTGTATCAAAACCGCCTGCTTTCTTAATCAAATCCAGCTTAATAAAAGTTGTCTGATGATTAATACTATCAATAAAAAAATACTCAGGCTTTAATGTTTTAGGTGAACGTCTCCTGAATTTCAGTCCACTTTCATACACAAAAATTACATCGCCATAAATCAAATCTTCACTTTTAACAATTTCGAATATTTCACTGAAAATATAATTGTTTACAAGGAAGTCTCCGGCATTTAGAAAATAAATAAATTCACCGATTGCTAAATCAAGAGATTTATTCATAGCAAAAAAAATCCCCTCATCTTTTTCAGAAATTATTCTACTTACAACATTTTTATACTGATTAACAATATTCATGGTACCATCAGTCGAGCCACCGTCAATAATTATATACTCAAAATCAGTATAATTCTGTTTTATGACACTTTCAATAGTTTTTTGTATAGTGCTAACTTCGTTAAAACAAATAGTTACGACAGATAACTTCATCTGGGTACCTGCCAGCCGTCACGTTGATATTTTACAAGTTCAATTGATAATTTACCAACAATGAAATCAAGTTTGCCCTTAAGTGGTATGCGTGCAGAATCATCACTAAACCAGCCTTCAAACTCGCCCGTGATGCCAAACTGCTTTTGCCAATCAGCATTTCCTTTGCCATATACAGAACGAACTTTTCCGCTTACTCCTCCGACATATATCAACTCTTTTTTTGAACTAAAATTTATGTTTGTATAAAATGGTGATTCATCAAGATAAGTTAAAATTTTGCTTGAATTACCGGGAGTGGCGGCAAATCTTGCTTTGAAAAAAAGACCGAGGGCATCATGAATTCTATAGGTTGGCTCAAATTCCAAATTTATGGATGAAGTCTTCTTGTTATTAATCCATTTATTATTTTTTAACAAATTTTGCGAATAATTGAACTCAATTTTTTGATACTCCCAAGGGTTGTTTCTAAGCGAAATATTGCGGACATATTCATGTGAATAAATCCCTCCTCTATCTATCAGGCTTTCCATCCTGACTTTTGCATTAATCATTGGGATATGACTGTAAGTAAATATGTTCGCTCTTACTTTAACTACACTTCGCTTACCATGATTAGTCCACCCGTCATTATATATTTTCACATTTGCAATTGATACGCCAAGATAAGTTACATTATATTCCAGGAACTCACCAGTTAGCAATACAGAAGCATCACCCGAATAAAATGAAGTTAAAAAAACAACTAATATAAAAAAATATTTCATATTGTTATTAAAGCAGATTTATACTGCAAGGTATTTATTAATGATTTCAAGTATTTCTTCTGCTTCATACGGTTTGGATATATAGTCATTACAGCCAGCTTCGAGAGCGGCTTTCTTGTCCTGAACCATAGCAAAGGCTGTAACTGCAATAATAGGCATTTCAGGCTTGAATAACCTGATTTGTTTAGTAGCTGAAAGACCATCAAGAACAGGCATTTTTATATCCATCAGAATCAGGTCAATCTCATTGTGGGCTTCAACAAGTTCTACAGCCTCTTTGCCGTTACGGGCTCTGACAATTGATACACCATTAATTTTTGAAAGTAATTTTTCGATATACTTAAAATTGATTTCGTCATCTTCAGCAATAAGTATAACCGATTCTTTCCAATTCATAATCATGACGTGCTCCGGACTCATTTTTGTAATATCATTTAAATTATTTTGATAAATTGGTAGAGTCACTGTAACTCTTGTACCAACATTTTTTTTAGTTTCTAAATAAATTTCAGCTCCAATCAGGTCGCACAGTCCTTTGCAGATTGCTAAGCCAAGACCTGCACCTTCATGGTGTCGGTTAAGATTGATATCTTCCTGCCTGAACCTTTCAAAAAGGAAAGGTTTAAATGAGTCAGATATCCCAACACCTGTATCATTAACATAAAATTCAATTTTTTCTTGTGTTAGCTTACTACCAATTTCTACAAATCCTTCATTAGTAAATTTAATAGCGTTACTTACAAGATTAGACAGTATTCTATGCAGTTTAGCCTGATCAGAAACTATGTATGTACTCTCAAAAAAACTGTCTAAAGAAATTTTAAAATCTAAACCTAATGTGGACGCATCATGCTGGTAAAAATTATAAATTTCTTTCAAAAGGTCGTTTGTATCAATTTGTGAATTGCATACTTCCATTAAACCTGTTTCAATTTTAGATATATCCAGAATATCATTAATTAATTCCATAAGTCTGTTACTGGATAATTTAATGATGTCCAAATAATCCTTCCTTTCATTATCGGTTATATTTTTTGCTGCTACAAGCTTTGCAAATCCGATGATTCCATTCATCGGAGTTCTGATTTCATGAGACATATTAGCAAGAAATGAAGATTTAAGTTTATCGCTTTCTTCTGCCTTTTGCTTGGCTATAACAAGCTCCTCCTGCCTTCTGAACCTGTCTTGTAAATTATATAACAAATCTGCAAGGAATTTCAACATCATAACTTCATCATCATTCCAAATCTTAATTCTTCTTACTGCATCAAAACCAACAAATCCAAAACATTCTCCGTTATTATAAATTGGTATTCCAAGAGCTGAAGTTGTTTCCTGAGGCTCAAGATAAAACTTAAGCGGGTCTGAGTCATCCATCTCAGAGACATTTGGAATTAGTACATATTTACCGGTCTGATGAATCTCCACCCAATTCATCATATTCTCGAAAGGAACAATCGGGAAATTTTCTATCTGAGGTTCAATACCTTCTCTTGCCCATTCATGAGTGTTGGTAGCTATCTTAATATCAAAATCGTAACTGAAAATATAAATTCTATCAACATCAACAACTTCTCCAATTTCCGCTAAAGTAGAATTTATTGTTTCATCATATTTGTGATACGGGACATTGATAAATTCTCTTGCCCATTTTGACAGAATATCTTTAGTTTTTTCCAATCTCGAAATTGATTCGTTTGCATATTCATTTATTTTGTGCGCTTCAATTCGTTCAAATAAATTATAAATAACTTCAGACAGAAGTTTTAGCATCAATATTTCTTCCTCAGTCCATTTCTTAATATCTCTGCACATATCAAAACCAACAAAGCCCATGCAATTGTTATTATTAGTTACAGGGATTGACATTACAGTTCTAATATTTTGAGACTCAAGTATTTGTCTGATTTTGTCATCTTCGGGAAGAGCCAGAACATCTTCAACCAAAACAATTTTTCCGTTCTGATGGTCTTCTACCCAGGAGTACATAGATTCCAAAGGGACGGATTTGAGATTATCAATTTCGGGGTATATACCATAATTGCACCATTCATGGGTATTAACCGCTATCTTATTTACATAATCATAAGAAAAGAGATATACTCTGTCCACATCCAGAACTGACCCGATTTCACTTATTGCTTTACTTATTCCTGAATCAATTTGGTTATAAGATAAATTTACAAATTCATTTGCCCATCGAGTTAAAACTTGCTTGATTTTATCTTGTCTTCGTATAATATCTTCATTTTCTATTTGGTTTGTGATATCTCTGACGATTGATAAAACTTTATCATTGCCACACTTAACCATTCTGGCTTCGAAATATATTTCTATATCTGATTGCGAAATACTGTAATGAAAATGCTGAGTTTCATTTGTACTTATTGCTTTCTTAATATTATTATGAGTCAGTACTGCAAGCTCGGGGGATAATATATCATATATTGATTGATTCAAATAATCATTCTTTGAGTGTATAAATTGAGATTCTGCTTTCGGTGTGTATGCCTCAAGATAATAACCATCTTTATCCATCACATATAGAAAATCAGGAATTGCATTTAGCAATGCATTAATTTTTTCTTCATTATTCTTAAGTGTTTTCTCAAATTCTTTTCTTTGAGTTATATCTTCCTTGATACCAATAAAACTCGTAATTTCACCATTATTATCAAAAACAGGTGTAATTGATGCATGTTCCCAATATTTTTTTCCTGATTTTGTTATATTCAGGAATTCCCCTTTCCAAACTTTTCCAGATTTGACCGTTTCCCATAACTCCTTGTAAACATCTTTATTTTGGACACCGGCATTGAGTAAATTTGCATTTCTTCCAATTAATTCAGTTTTAGTATATTCAGAAATTTTTTCGCAAGATGGATTTACGTAAGTTATAATTCCTTCTCTGTCAGTTATCATTATCGAATTTGCAGACTGTTCAACTGCTTTTGTAAGCTGTCTAAGCTCATAATTTTTTCTTTCAATTTTATTCTGATAATCAATTAATTTTTTTTCTGATTCCTTCTTTTCTGTTATATCAATTATATTCTGTACAACATTTTTTACAATACCATTTATCTTGACAGGTGTATATAAAAAAACATACCATCTGACAGAACCATCAGAAGAGATAAATGAACGCTCATTTTTTTGAATTTTTCCCTTAAATGCAGCATCTAAAGTATCATTCAACCTCTCAATTTCTTCTTTTTCAACAAAAAGTTCAAGTAAATCACCCTCCTTCATTTCACTGCCAAAGTTATTTAGTGCATTACTTGCTGCAAAATCATTGAAGGCTACTATTTTTCGGTCAGTATCAATTAATACAAATGATTGGATGGAGTTGTCAAGTATTGTCTGCATTCTGATTTTCGATTCTAAATTCTCAATTTCAGAAGTTTTAAATACTGTTATATCATTGATTGCTACAACAAACTCATTTTGTGTTTGAGAAAGCCTGTTTATAGACAATTTATACCAAAACTTACTATTATTGGATAATATTTGAATATCATTGTTGTAACAATCATCATTGCTTAATTCTAAATTTTCAATTATATCTTTTAAATTTATTTTTAAATTTTGAGAGTCAACAATTTTTAGACTATCAAATAAATCAATAATGTTTAAAGGATTAATTCTATGGTTTAATATACCTTTTAAAAAAATATCCAGACTATTGTTATGTGATATTATTTCTCCATCATTTCTTATAACAATTATAACTGAAGTAATTGAATTTATAATATCTTTAAGCATATTCTCATTCTTGAATATTATCTTTTCGGCATCACGGAAAGCAGTTATATCACTTAAAATAATTAATGATGATAACTTATTGTCATAATTAATTATTAATGGATTAATCAGTACATTTTTTAAATTTTCATCAGCAGTTCTAAATTGAATTTCATAAGATTCAACTTCTTCACCAGAATATTTTTTATACATATTTGTTGCTATTTTTTGATGATATTCATTCGGAATGAAGTCGAAAATACTCTTTCCAAGAATTTGCTCTCTCTTGTATCCTGAAATTATTTCGCATTTTTTATTAATATTTACAATTTTAGTTTCATGATGAATTATAACAGGCTCAGGCAAATTATCAATTAAATCCTTGTAATCCTGCTCACTTTTGATTAAATTCAATTCTGCTATCTTTCGCATCGAAATGTCCCTTGCAATTCCCTGAACTGCGTAAGGCTTTCCATCCTTAAAATTAGCAACAGCAAAAGATTCCACCCAAACTGTATCGCCATTTTTTTTCTTTAATTTAAAAGTAGTTGCATCCTGCTGAACTCCTATTAATTTGATTTGTTCCACAACTGCCAATGCTTTGGGTAAATCCTCCGAATCCACAATATCAGTTAAATTAAGATTCGGGATTTCGGATTTATTGTAACCAATTATGCTAAGAGCAGCGGGATTAGCATCAATAAAATTTCCATCAAAATCATGAAGAAATATGGCATCATTTGTGTATTGGTATAAAGTCAGAAACCTTTCTTTAATATCCTGGCTTTGTTTGTTTTTTATTAAGTCCAGTTCCTTTTTGTTGGTAATATCTTCAATACTGCCTTCGTAATATATTTTGCCGTCTAAAGATTTATACTTTCTGTATCTGTCTAACACATAGATTATTTTACCGTCTTTTCTTTTAAGTTGAAGTTCTTCAGTAAAAATCAAATCATTAATATTGCTGCTTAATTCCTGTATACGTAATTCAGGTCTTACAAAGAAGTTTGCCGCACTTTGAGAAAGCAGGTCATTGACATCACAATAACCCAGTATATGAGCCAGACTATCATTGGCATATAAAAATTTTCCTGTGAAGTCTGTTTTATAAATGCCTATCGGCAAAAAATCCAAGATTTGAAGACTTTCATTATTTACTTGCAGCACTTTTGCTTTCCTGAATTAATCCGTAAATACGTCCTTGTAATTAATCAAACTTAAATCACAAATGCAGTAAACCTAATTTATAAAAATACAAAAAAACATATTTAAAAAAAAATAAAATTATTGAATTTTAAAAATTAACCAAACTATAAGCTATTCTTAACATTTTTTTAGTAATTTTGCAGGTATTATATAAACATTTTCCAAATATTTTAGTGAGAATATAAAATGTCAAAATTTCAAGTAATATGTCTTATCTCGCTTTTTTCATTCATTTATCAAAATTACAGTCAGGAAATTGCAATTCCAGGTTTGTACATAAACATTCAATTCAATAATGGCATACTTGAATTTGTTCACCCTGAAACAAATCAAATTCTGAAAAGTAGAGAATATGAGCCTTTGATAACTTATAATAACATCAAAAATCCTGCAACCGGAACAGAAAAGGGTTTTAAGTTTAATTTTGAAAGCGAAAAAATCAACGGCAAGCTATATTTTGGATTATATCAGATAAACAACAGCAAATTCAAATATCCTATATATTTAAATAAATCAGTTGATGTTATTTCAGGCAAATGTGATATTGATATTATTTCATACTTATCAGGTATTAAGGATATAGCTAACTGGCAAAAAACAGGAAACGGTAAAATTGGCTACAGGCTTGTGAATGAGCATGGTAGAATATTGTATGACGGAAAATTAAATTTCACTGGAAAAGGACCTTTCTTTGTGGTAAATCACATTACTGAAGGACCATTTATCAATCAGGTAACTGAGAATTCAGCCGTTGTAACATTCCGAACAAATGCTACATTAATTCCCACAATAGAAATAGACGGCAAACTTATTAAGGGTTCAGTACATACAGATAACCATGAAATCAATATTACCGGACTAAAGCCAAATACAAAATATTCATATAAAATAATAATTGATGATTTTACTGAAACATATAGTTTCAATACGACACCACCAAAAGGTGATAAATCCCCTTTTAGTTTTGCATTTTCGAGCGACAGTCGTAGTGGATTTGGTGGTGGTGAGCGAGACCTTAATGGAGTCAATGCATATATTATGAAAAAAAGTGCAGCTCTGGCTCTTGCTAATGATGTAAAATTTTTCCAATTTACAGGTGATTTGATTACCGGATATTTGACTTCTTACGACGAAACTTTACTCCAGTATTCAAACTGGAAAAGAGCGATTGAGCCTTATGCAGCGTTTTTACCATTTTACACCGGTATGGGAAATCACGAAAACATCCTTTATAATTTTGATGACGGCTCAAACTATGGTATAAGCATAAACGCTTTTCCATTTGAATCAAATTCTTCTGAATCAGCTTTCAGCGAATGTTTCAGCAATTTCAAGAATGGACCTGCATCAGAAGATAACTCAAAATATGATATTAACCCCAATAATGCTGATTTCCCTAAATATGATGACCAGGTATATCATTATTATTATGGAAATACAGCGATGATTGTATTAAATTCAGATTATTTATACGCTGCATCGTCTAAAGCATTGAAATTTATTGGTGGTAACCCGCACAGCTATATTATGGACAATCAACTTGAATGGCTCGAAAAAGTTATAGAAATGTATGAAAAAGACAATTATATTGACCATATTTTTGTGACTATTCATACACCGGCATTTCCAAATGGCGGGCACAGTTATGATGCTATGTGGTATAATGGCAAAAATGATGCAAGACCATATTTATTTGGGGTTTATGCTGAAAAAGGAATTATCGAGCGAAGAGATGAATTTCTGGATATAATATGCAATAAAAGTTCAAAAGTTGTTGCATTGCTTACAGGCGACGAGCATAATTATTCAAGAATGTTAATCAGTCAGGATATGCAGAGATATCCGGATGAATGGGAAAAAGATAAGCTTAAGATTAAAAATCCTGTCTGGCAAATAGTTAATGGTGCTGCAGGAGCTCCATACTACGGTCAAGAAAATATGCCTTGGTCTGATAAGGTTGAATTCTTCACTTCTGAACACATAATTTGCTTTTTCAATATAGATGGAAAAAATGTAACTTTACGTGTCTTCAATCCTGAGACTCTTGAGTTTATAGAAGAAGTTATACTAAAATAAATTTTTTGCTGACAATGTTAACACTTTTTTGAGATTCAGCATAAAATACTATTTGCCATTCTAAGCAGCAGACGAATGTTTCAGTTTGATAATGCAAGATTTATTCATTATATTTAGAGATGGAAATAACTCAAAAACACTTGAGATTTTTTGTTATTTATAGCTTTTTCTACTTTTTTCTGTCAATCTATTTCAAGAAAAGACATATAGTTCTGTCAGGCTCGAAATCCTTACACCGTCAAAAATACAAAAGGCTGAGAAAAACACTCAGCCTTTTTAATATTGAATCAACATCTAACTAAACACTCAATTTTTCTATTCGCTCATCAATTTTTCAAGTTCATCAAGATATTTATTGATTCTTGAAATTGTCGCTTCTATCGGTGCTTTTGTACTCATATCCACTCCAGCTTTATTGAGAACATTCAATGGATAATCAGAGCTTCCAGAACTCAAGAATCCAAGATATCTGTCAATAGCAGGTTTGCCTTCATTTTTGATTTGTTCTGCAAGTGCCTGAGCTGCAGCGAATCCGGTAGCATACTGGTAAACATAGAAATTGTACTTGACTAAATGATGTACTCTCGCCCATGAAAGCCCCTCTTCGTAATCGGTTACCATTTCAGGACCCCAATATTTTTGGTACATATCTGCGAAAATTTTTGTAAGAGCAGGCTCTGTTAATACCTCTCCCTTTAGACCTCTGTCGTGAGTTTCTTTCTCAAATTCAGCAAATCTTGTTTGACGGAAGAAAGTTGCCTGAGCACCTGTTAAGAATTTCTCCAGTAAAGCCATTTTTTCCTCTTTACTTTCAGCATTTTCCACTAAATAATCGAGTAAAAGAGCTTCGTTTGTAATTGATGCTACTTCAGCTACAAATATTGAATATCCAGCATAGTGGAAAGGCTGATTCTTTTCGGAAAAGAAAGAATGCATATTATGACCGATTTCATGAACAAGTGTGAAAACGTCATCAAGAGTATTATTCCAGTTCAATAGAATAAACGGATGAGGTCCTGCTCCTGAACTATTTGAATATGCTCCGCTTCTTTTATTTTTAGTTTCGTAAACATCAATCCAGCGGTTATCAAAGCCGAATTTTACAGCATCAACATATTCCTTACCAAGTGGAGCAAGTGCTTTCAGCGAAATTTCGACTGCTTCATCATAAGTATATTCTTTCTGAGTTGAAGGGAATAGAGTAACATAAGTGTCGTAAGGATGAAGTTCATCAAGTTTCAAAGCGCGTTTTTTGATAGATGCCCAACGGTGAAGAGTCTTGAGGTTTTCATTGGTGACATTAACCAAATTTTCGTAAACTGAAACAGGTATATCATTACCGGATAAAGCAGCTTCAATTGGGCTTTTGTAGTTTCTGATTTCAGAATTGATGATTCTTGTTTTTAATCTGCCATTATATAAAGCAGCGAAAGTGCCTTTCAAGGCATTATAAGGTTCGTAAGTTCCTTTATAAACAGCCTTTCTGTAGTCTCTATCGAGTGCATACAAAGCAGCTCTGTATCTGCCGTGTGATAATTTAACTTCACTTCCGTCAGCGAGTTGAATTGAAGGAAATGGAAGTTCAGCATCATTAAGAATAGAATATGTGTTATTTGGAATTTGCGAAATCGGACTTAATTTGGCAATCAAATTTTCTTCGTCGGCTGTCAAGGTATGAGGTTTCATTTTGAAAATGCCTTTGAGTTCATGCTCATAAGCTTTGAGTTTTGGCTCATCTTTCAAAAATTTCAGGAAATCACTCTCACTTATTGAGAGGATTTCGGGTGTTGCAAATGATTGCAGAGATGATAATTCAGCACCAAGTTTCTGCATTTTCTCGAACATAACCTGAAAATCGCTGCTTATAAGGTCAGTATCGCGACCTAAAGAAGCATAAAGGTAAGCTCTTGAAAATCTTTTGCCAATTTCACTTGAATATTCAAGATATGAGTGAAGCTCTTTAGCTGATTTTGAAATTTTGCCTTTGTAAGAAGTAAACTTTTTGACATCATTTTCAAGTGAAGAGTATTCTTTGTTCCAATCAGCGGCACTTTTGAATATATCCGTGATATTCCATTTGTATTTGTCGGCTACATCCTTTCTTTCAGGTAGCTCATTTTGTGCATTAAGCATTTGACTAAATATTCCTATTGATAATAAAAATAATACAATAAAGAACGTTTTTAAGTAATTCATCATTTTAAAAATCCTTAAATTTTAGAAGTTTTATAAAAAAACATTTTCAAAAAAAATAAAATTAACAAATTTTCAGCTAAAATTAAAAAAATAATGATAATTTTTCATTTCAAATCGTTATTTTGCTTTGTTAATTTTTCCAATTTTTTAATATTATTTTATTACGCAAGAAATTTGATAAAGTTCGACTTATATTATTATATTATTATATTGTGCATATTTACTGTTATTTCATCTTATGGTCAGTACAATTTGTATTATAATCAAAAACCTGATAGAGAAAATCTAAGGAAAGTTGCATACGAATTGGCTGCCGATGAATTTTGGGGCAGAGGTACCGGACAAAAGGGAGGTTTTATTGCAGCAGATTATCTTGCAGCTAAATTTGGCGAAATTGGACTAAAACAATTTCCCGGATATGAAAATTTTGAGCAAAACGTACCTTTACATGAAATTACTGTTCAGCCTGA
Organism: Ignavibacteriota bacterium; assembly: GCA_019637995.1. Classification (NCBI taxonomy): domain Bacteria; kingdom Pseudomonadati; phylum Ignavibacteriota; species Ignavibacteriota bacterium. The sequence goes on along the minus strand of JAHBUQ010000001.1, from coordinate 624,513 downwards.
ATCAGTATTAGAACTATATAATTCTGTTGATACAATTCTTCCTGAAATTAACTTTGAGTATCTGGTTCATAAAACCGGCAGCGGAACAATAATTCCAAAGCCTGTTGAGATGGTATTTGCAGGATTTGGTATTTCAGCTCCTGAATATGATTATAATGATTACCGCAATATAAATGTTTTGAATAAAATAGTAGTTTGTTACTCCGGAGAACCGGAATCTGATGATGATATTTATTTCATGGGTAATATTGCAACGAAACATAGTAATATAGACATCAAACAACGTACAGCTCTCGCTCAGGGAGCAAAAGCCTGTATCATTATTCCAAATCCTATAGATTTCGATTACGAAGAATGGACAAAAACGGTATATGAATATTCATTCCCAGAGCTTTCTCTTGCTTATTCGCCATCAGATATTCTTACTTTACTGATTCAGCCTGAAATTGCAAGTAAACTTTTTGCTTATGAAAAATATGATTATGAAACTTTAAGCAAAATGTTCTTTGAGAATAAACTGATTTCATTTGAAATGAAAAGTAAAATGACTTTCAGAGGCTTTTATAAAGACAGAATATTTTTCTCTCCTAATATTATTGGTTATCTTGAAGGAAGCGACTCAAAATTAAAACAAACCTGTGTAATAGTAACAGCTCATTATGACCATCTTGGTATAGGACCTGCGATTAGAGGTGATTCGATTTATAATGGTATGCTTGATAATGCAATGGGAGTTTCATCGCTCTTAGAGATTGCAAGAATTATGCAAAAGTCAGAAGCCAAGCCACTAAGAAGTGTTGTTTTTATGCTTACTACTGCTGAAGAAAAAGGGCTTTTGGGCTCGCTTCATTATTTGAATTATCCTGCTTTTCCTTTATATAAAACTATAGCTAATATTAACATTGATGGTATGGCATTCATTGATAATTTCAATTCTGTAGTCGGTATTGGCTCGAAACTATCGGAGCTTGATACAATATTAAGAACCACAGCCCGGAATATGAATTTATATTTAGAAGAATTTCCACAAGAGTTTATTGAAATAGAGAGTTTCAACCGATCAGACCAGATTGCTTTTGCTTCTGCAGGAATTCCGGGAATGATGGTAATGGATGGCACACACTATAAAAATGTGAGTCGAGATTATGGTATATTCAGACTTGTTGAATATATGGCAGGATTTTATCATACACCTTTTGATGATACTGATATTTTGATAAATTGGCACGCAGCTGTTCAACACACACATTTACTTATGAACCTGATTGCTACAGTTGCTATGTCAGAAACTGAGCCTGAATGGGCTGAATGGACTAATTATTATTACGAAAGAATAAAATTAAAAAATGAGAAAAGATAATTTTCACTTGCTGATACAAACATTATTGATTGCTCTAACAATCAATTCCTGCATTACAAGCGACAAGAAGCCCAATGAAATAAGCATTGCTGGCTCGGACACTATGTACTACCTAACAATCAGACTTGCAAGTGAGTATATGAAGCTGAATCCCGGAATCGTCTTACATGTTAAAGGAGGCGGCTCATCCGCCGGATTTGAGGCACTACAAAACGGTAATGCAGATATTTGCATATCTTCAAGAAATATTCGTTCGGATGAGGTGAAAACCTTAGCTGATAATTACTCAGCCATTGGCATGTCATATTTAATCGCAAAAGATGCCCTCAGTATATATAATAATTGGTATAATCCTGTTGAAAGTCTGTCGCTTGATGATGTAAAAAAAATATTTACCTGCAAATCTGTTAAATGGTCTGAATTTGGTGGTAGAGAGGACATTATCTCCACTGTAATACGAACACCCCAATCTGGAACTTATGAATATTTCAAGTCACATATATTGCTTGACGAAGAATTTTGTGATAATGCTTTGTCAAGTAATTCAACTCAAAGTGTACTTAATGCAATAATTAAAGATAGAAATGCTATTGGCTTTGGTGGAATTGGATATCAGGAAGGTGTCCGACTAATGAAAATTAATGGTATTGAACCTACGGAAGCAAACGTAAAAAATGATACTTATCCAATTGTCAGATATTTATATTTTTATACAGTGAAAAGTCCGGGTGGAGAAGTTAAGAAGTTCATAGATTGGACTATGAGTCCATCAGCTCAGAGAATTATAGATAATTTCGGATATATTTCTATATGGAACTGACAGAATTAATAATTATTTTATAGCAATTTTTGTAGAATTTCCTTTTTTTATTGATAGTTTCAATAAATTTTTGTAAATTGCAATAATAAATGCAACAATTTTAAAATATTTTTTCCTATGAAACTTTTCAGTAAAAGTAAAAACACAGAAATGAATTATTTGGATTTAACTCCCTACAGGAAATACAATCACAGCCTGAAGGAAGATGGTCTGATTGATGTGCTTGTACCGAGATTTACTGATAAGATTTTAGGAAAGATTTTACAACCAAAGCTGAAAAATCCCTATATTCGCGCAAATCTCGACGAGCTCGGCTCAGCAGCTTGGCTCGAAATAGACGGAAAACGAAAAGTTGGTGAAATCATAAACCTTCTTGATTCGAGTTTGGGAGACAAAATTCAGCCGGCACAACAAAGAGTAACACTTTTCCTTTCTTACTTACATAGAAACGGTTTTATTAATTTTAAAGAGTTTAATAAGGATTAAAAAATATGGCTAAAGCACTTGCGGGTATAAAACCCGAAATCGTATGGCATTATTTCGAAGAAATATGTCAGTATCCAAGACCTTCAAAGCATGAGGAAAAAATCGCAGCCTATATCAAAGGCTGGGCTAAAGATATGGGATTTGAAATACAACATGATGCAATCGGAAATTTCGTTGTTCGTAAACCTGCCACACCTGGTATGGAAAACCGTAAACCTGTATGTATTCAAGGACATATTGATATGGTTTGCGAGAAGAATTCAGATGTAGAATTTGATTTTGATAATGACCCAATCCAGTGCTATATTGACGGCGACTGGGTAAAAGCACGGGGCACTACATTAGGTGCTGATAATGGTGTTGGTGTTGCTATGGGTATGGCAGTACTTGCATCAAATGATGTCCCCCACCCTGATATCGAACTTCTTTGCACACTTGATGAAGAAACTGGTTTGACAGGAGCAATTCAGTTAGGCAAAGACCTTTTGAAAGCTGAAATTCTTATCAATCTTGACTCAGAAGAAGACGGCTCATTTACAATCGGCTGTGCAGGCGGAATGAATACTCGTGGTATTTTTGCTTATCAGGCTGCTGCTGTTCCGGCAAATTCTACTGCATTCAAGCTTACCGTGAAAGGTCTTAAAGGCGGTCACTCAGGCATCGAAATTCATGATGGCAGAGGTAATGCTGCAAAATTTATAAACAGACTTCTCTGGAATCTGAATAACAATTTTGATATACATTTGTCTGATTTCAATTCAGGTAACAAGCACAATGCTATTCCTCGAGAAGGTTTTGCTACTATTACAGTTGCAAATTCTGATGTTGATGCATTCAATGTTTATGTAAAAGAATTTGAAGCTCAATACAAAAAAGAATACGGTTCAAAAGAGCCAAATCTTTCGATTTTTGCTACTGCTTGTGATACTCCTACAAGAGTAATGACAAAAGAATTTCAAACTAATTTGATAAATTCATTCTATGTTATGCCACACGGAGTTTACAGAATGAGTCCGGATATTGCGGGTTTGGTTCAGACATCAACTAACTTTGCAATAGTAGAAACCAAAGAAAATACTGTGGAAGTACTAACAAGTCAGCGTTCTTCAGTTGAATCTGAAAAACAGGATATGGTTGCAATGGTTGCAACTGCATTCAAACTCGGTGGTGCTGAAGTTAAGTTCGGCGATGGATATCCTGCTTGGGAACCGAATGTAAATTCTCCGATTCTGCAGGAAGCAAAAGAAGTTTACAAGAGATTATTCGGTAAAGAAGTACACATTGAAGCAATTCACGCAGGGTTGGAATGCGGTCTTGTAGGCGAAAAATATCCAGGTATGGATATGCTTTCATTCGGTCCGACTCTGAAAGATGTTCATTCACCTGATGAAAAAATTAATATTCCAACAACTGAAAACTGCTGGAATTTATTGAAAGCTATTTTGGCTGAAATACCTGTTAAAGCTTAAATTTAGTTTATATTAAGTTTTATTTAAGTGCCATACCTATTGGGTGTGGCATTTTTTTTGTGGTTATATGAAATTTATGTTGTGGAGAGTATTCAAATTAATATACTTCTAAAAAAGAATTCAATTCTAAATACAAATAAATTGATAAAATACTTATTTAGTAACCAACTGATTTCACATCTTTTAGCCAAATATTTATAAGTCAGTCTCCATATTAAAGTAATTATCCAAGTCGGATTCAGAATCATACGTGCTCCCGTCGAAGTTGTCACGGTTCATAGTGCCTGCTGATGTCCACAAAGTATCACCAAATGGTTTATAATCAAAGTGTAAAGCATCAAAAGCCGTGCCATTCTGACGTACAACAAGCCGGACAGAGCCATTATTATCCATAAAGTTTACCTTTTTTTGTTAAATAATGTTTGATTATTGCAACATGATTACACGTTCATCATTTACATATTTCAATTCAAAATTAACTTTTTTTGCTCTTTCGATTATTTCAAGCACACACTCATTTAATTCTTTATATAAAAAACCAATACTTGATGTATGATGAAAGTAAAATACAAAATCATATTTAGGTACAAAGAATAATAAACTATATGGTGCAGAATTAGAAAGAATACAGTCAAAAATTAAATTCAAGAAATATTTCCAATTTAAACACTCACAATAGCCATTATATTGAGGTTCAATATCGCTATTAATAAGCATATTAAGATATTTAGATGTTAATTCACATTTATTAGTCAAGGAATAATCAACCCTGTCATTTACAAAGTCCCATGTATCTAAGCAAAATCCTCCCCATTCTTCATCTCTAAATGGTGGCTTAATGATTATTTCATCAATTACCTCTTCAAAAATTGATTGAAAAGCATCATAATCTAATTTAACATCATCTAATATGTTTAAATTATGCATTTCAAACTTAAAACCTTGACTATCTGGTAAAAAATCGTAATTTAGCCAATTGAAAATATTCTCATTATGGATACCAATTTTTCTTAATGCTTTCATAATATTCTATTTGATTGTTTTAAATTCTGTCCAAGGGATAGATAAACCTTTTGGTCCTTTATGCTTATTGATAATAAAATCACCAAATTCATCTGCATCCTTGTACCATTCGAGCCCTTGATTTGATTCTTTGAATACCTTAAATTTGCTTCCACCATGTCCAAATTTATCACTTGACCACCATAACCCATCATTTCCTTTGAAAAAATTTCCCCAGGATTTATGATTTTTGACTGAGGACGCATTTTCCATTGTTAATAACCAATTCTTTCGATAACTTTGGATTACATTCTTTGATATTTTTCCTAATTTCCCAGCTTTTCCAACGGACCCATGTTCAACTATACCAATACTTGGTGCAGGCATTCCATAAGCGTAACCGTTTCTATGAACTAAATAATCTGTTCCTCCAATATTGACAGTTCTGCTATCCCAAGTAAATCCTTCTACAACAAAATCTCACCAATTAGCCTCTGGTAGAACCTGCTCTCTATCAGCATAGGTGACAAATCCTTCGCTTTTATAAACAGGTGCATTAAGTTCTTCTTCAGTAAAAATATTTAATGTAACAAGATCAACAACAAAATCAATAATGATATTAAATATACTGCTACCCTCAGACCCCTGTCCACCTTGTCCATTATTGGCTGAAGAGTTTGAGCCTCCTGTTCTACTGCCACCTTCAGGCTCTTTTGCATAAGGTGAGACCTCTCCAGCATTGTATTTCGGATTATTCAATTCTTCTGTAATCCGACTACCAATATCTATAAATGGAGGGAGTACTGCTTGCAACTCCTCTCGTTCCTTCTCTTTCTCGGGAGTTAAGCCCGTCGGGTCTCGGTAGGTGAGTGGCGAGTTGTAGGCATAGTGATACGGCGTTTGAGCAGGGAAGGCAGACCACAGCAGGTCAGGCGTGGTGAAGCGACTCTTATATAATACTCTTTTATTCATTGTCATTAAAAAATATCTTGTATAATTCACTTGTTGTAATATGAATGTTGATGCCTTTATTCAAAAGTCCTGATATCAATTTTTTATCACCTGTCCAAAGTTTAGCATCGCAAAATAATGCTGTTGCTACAAAATAAGTATCATCTATGTCAATATCGGTGCAAATTTCAATCGCTCTATTCAGATATTCAATTGGGATATCTTTGTGGTGTATAAGTTCGATGTTTGCGGTCAACAATTGAAAAATTTTATTAAATTCAGTTTCAGTATATCCTTTCAGAGTAAGAATTTTATACTGATGACTAAGAATTTCCTCGTTTATATAATCTGGTGCAAGAATTCTATGGTTATTGTTATCAGTTAACAGGATTTGAGCAAATTTGCTATTTGTGTTCAGAATAGCACTAAAGAGAATATTAGTATCAAGGACTATATTCATCGTCTAATTTCCGTTTTGAAGCCTATCAAATCTACCTTTCTTAATTTCGGCTAATATTTCATCGGCTGCATCTTGCGATACTTCTTTACCGGAACTTATTGATTCATAGAACAAATAGTCAAGAACTTCCTTTATTTTGCGATTATTATTACTTAAAGGAATCTTTACTAATATTTCATTGTCCGTTAATTCATAAGTCATTTTATTATCTCCATTTTTTAAATATTTTACGTATATATTTTTAAATAATTGTTTAATAATTTTTAGAGTATTCAATTAATCTTCCTGCTCTATGTATAGTAACTAATTATTCTTATTATTGTTTATAATCTTTTCATTGTCTTCTTCATTTTTAAAGAAATCAACAGTTTTTTCAAGTTCTAAATCCAAACCTTTAATTTTTCTATGAAATAATAAAATAATAAAATTAGATTGTCTATCAGGGTTACCAAATCCAAATTGATTTTCAATACTTCTTTGGAGTCTTGATTTACCCCAAAGAGCATATCGTTTTCTCAATTCCATTCCCAAACTGAAATGATGTTTAAGTAATAATTCATCTTCTGCTAATTTCATAAATTGAATTTTAAAATCATCTGAAAAAATAGAATCCAAATCTTCTAAACATTCATTAATATCTTTTGGTATAAATCTTCCATTAACTGTGTCAGCTGTTGATACATAGCTATGAGTGCTATCATATTCAATTTTTAATTTTTTTATTGAATCTAAGTCATTTTGATAGTTATATACTTGTCCTTGTATATAATAATAAAAACCTTTTTCAATTATATTATTAAGACTTCCTCGCCACATAAGAGTACTTCCGTCAAATTCTTCACATAGAAAGCTATCAAAATACTTTATACAAGTATCCTTTATCAATGTTTTCCCAAGATATTTTCGAACCAAATCATTCATTTTACAACTTTCGGTAAAACTAATATCAAGACTAAAGAACTGATTTTCAATTAAATTTTCAATGTCAGTATTTTTTAATTTATTGATGATTTCAATCGGAATAACTGCTTCCATATCTTTGTAATAACCATTTATAAAATTCAATTGGCAAGAATCATGTTCGATTGAAAAGAGTTTTAAATTAAATAGAAAACAAAATAAAAATAAATAAACTAAGTTCTTCATGTTATTCTCCTTCTCGGGTGCCAGTCCAGTCGGGGCACGACAAGCGAACAAATTTTCAAAACAATTTTAAATAACGAGTTTTACAACAAAATATTATAGTAGATTTTTAATTGTCAGCGGTAACGAAGATGATGTTTTCGATACTAATTTCAAATTCCTTAAACAAGATACCTCTCTTTATGATGTATTATCATTAAAAATTACTATAAATGTTAATTTTAGGAAATAATATTTTTATTTTATAATTTAATTTCTTATTTTTGAATAAGATTTAAAAGTCTGATTAGGAAAAGTAATTATGAAAAAAGTTTATAAAGTTTCAAAGTGGCTGCACAAATGGTCAAGTATTATCATAAGTGTCTTGCTTATATGGATGTCAATATCAGGAATTATTCTTAATCACCCTGAACTTATCACGAATGTGACGGTACCAAAATGGCTGCTCCCATCGGAATATGACCTTATAAATTGGAACAGAGCGGCAATCATACAGGCTGAGCACTCTAAATACGAATTCGGAAAAGCTTACTTTGCAGGTCACGAAGGAGTCATGAAGACTACAGACGGTGGCTATTCATTTTTTAATATGAATATTAACGGATATCCAACTTCAGCCTGGAGCAAGAAAACAAAAAGTATTGCACTATTCGAAGAAAGTGGCAAGGAAATTCTTTTTGCAGGTAATTTTGATGGTTTATACAGACTAAAAAACAATCAATATGCATGGGAAAAGCTAAATTTACCAAGTAATGACAGTAAAATAATCAAAATTGGTAAATATCACGATTCCATAATTGTAGCAACAGATTCTGAGATTTTTATAGCAAAGATATCTACAGGAATAATGTCATTTGTAAAATTGCCAATTGAGCGCATAGATAACAATCCTTCTATGACACTGATTGAATTCTTTTTTCAACTTCACTCGGGAGAATTATGGGGCTTGCCGGGACAAATAATTTTTGATATTGGCGGTTTGATAGTTTTATTTTTAAGTATAAGTGGCTTGTATATCTGGCTATCGCCAAAATACAGAAGAATGAAGTTGAGAATGAATCTCAAAAAATCAAAAAATCACTCAGGTTGGTTCTTCAAATATCACCTCAAACTTGGTATCTGGAGTTTTGCATTACTTCTGATTTTTGCAGTAACCGGATTATATATGCGTCCTCCAATGATAGCTGACCTAATAGGAGGCGAAATTTTGCTTAAATATGTTCCTGCACCTACACCGGTAAACCCATGGAAACACAGAATCAGGAACATTAATTATGATGAAGCCACAAATCAAATGGTTATTGATGCTAAAGATGGTTACTGGGTTTCAGATATTGGAATTTATGGCAAATTTACTAAGCAACTGCCACCGGTTCCTATATTTGCAATGGGTGCTACTGTACTTGAAAATGATTCTCGAGGAGATTTGCTGATTGGCTCATTTGCCGGCTTATTCAGAATTGAAAATTCAGGACTTAGGGCTGAGAATGTTCTGGATGATGGAGCTCCGATGGTTTCATCAGTAAGACCCGGAGCTAACCTAATTACAGGATATTTCAAAGAACCTAACGGATATGAATATGTAACCACTCACTTCGGCGGGCTTGTTAATGTGCAATATCCAAATATGAAAACAAGTAAATATATTATGCCTGATTTTCTTAAAGAGAATTATGGTATGTCACTATGGAACTATCTTTTTGAGCTGCATAACGGCAGGCTTTTTCAGGCATTTGTCGGAGATTATTATATACTTATCATTCCACTCTCTGCACTGATTTTTATTATAGTAATAATTACAGGTGTATTTGACTGGCTTTATATCAAATTCAAGTGGTGAAACTAATCAAAATTTTGAATCAATCTGTTATGTAATAAATCAATATTTTCAATGGAAAACTCAAAAGTAGATTTGATAAAAATGGCATTGTTATTAATACTAATAATAGATGCATTTTCAGGAAGTGCATTAATCACCTCAAATAGTTTTTTGTTGACTAATGTGCCTGTAATTGCCAAAAGGAATACCTTCTGAAAACTTATGAAATCAGCATATTTTGTATCAAAGAAAACATCTATGCTATTGAAATAATAAGATGTTATACTTTCCTCTGATATATTAATTGAAATTGGCTTACATCCAGCTGAAAATGCAATATTATTAATGTGATTTGCTATTTCCCATGAGTTGGAGCTTCCAGGTATATCAAAATTCAATTCATTGACTTCCCTCAGGTTTATAATAGTATTGAGTTTGGGAAATTGGTCTGTGAAATTATTTTGTATAACTGTATAGTCACCATCAGGAATGAATGTATTTCTGACAGATACTCTTATATCAGCTTCAAGAGCCGGTTTGATAGTATCCGGATGCAAAACCTTAGCACCCAAATATGACATGATTCTAACTTCTTTTGCTGATATAGATTTAATTGTCTTTGCTGCTGGAATCATTCTTGGGTCAGCTGATAAAATTCCACTTACATCTGTCCAGATTTGAATTTCATCAATATCTAATCCTGATTTTTTTAGCAAATTTCCTATTACGGCGGAAGTGTAATCCGAACCTCCACGACCTAAAATAGTTGTTCTGTTTTTCAAATCCGAAGCAATAAAACCTTGAGTAAGTTTGATGCCATTTTTTAAAAAATGTGCAGTATTATCCTTAAATTTACAGAGGCTTATATTAAAATCAATTTTTGCTTCTTTAAAATTACTATCGGTTATCAAATAGTTCTGAATATTCAGCAAACTTGAATCTATTCCAATTTCATTCAGATAAGATAAAAATATTTTTGTGGAAAGAATCTCACCATAAGATGACACCGAAGCAAAATTGAATGGAGTAATTTCACCTAAAAATTCTATTGCACTTAATTTTCTTTTAATATCATCAAAAATATTTTTAATTTCAATAGAAGTATTATTAAATGATTGTGGGCAAAGGTCTTTTAAGACATTCAAATGTTTGAACTCTAATTGATTAATAATTTCAACAGATTCAGATATTTCATTTAAACTTAAATTAATAGCTTCAATCAATGAGTTAGTGGTTCCCGCAAGAGCAGACAAAACGACAACAGGATTATCTCCTCCATATCTTAGAATACAATCTACCGATTTTCTTATTGAATCGGCAGATTGTACAGATGTACCACCAAATTTCAATATTTTCAAAATAAATCCTAAAAATCTAAAAAAGTAGCCAGATATCCAGCTTCTTTAAGGTGTACGAGAAGTTCGTCATCGACAAGAGACTTAACTGCTTTTTTTGCCTCAGTAATTTCAATTTTGTGTTTGTAAGCAAAATGCCAGATATCAATTGGGTCCATAGAAATTTCAATTGCTAAAAGCTGTGGGACAGTAAGGCTTTCCCGATTCATAAATCTTGTCTTTGAAGACTCGGCAAAAATTTGAGACTCTTTATCAACAAGATGTACGGGTGCAAAATAATAATTGTCATTTTCAAGCAAATCACAAATTGGAAATCCACGATATCCACCTTTGATTAAAACCGGCAGGAACAAAAGAGAAACATAATATGGTGGGTTGAGTTCATCATCTTTCCATAAATCAAGCCATACTTTTTCATCAAACACTTTTAGCCATTCAAAAAAGTCAATCTCACTTTGCGGTAGTTTGAAAAGTGTATTATGGGAAAAATAATTTAGTATATAATTTGCCTGAGATTCATTTATTTCTTTAATTAACGAATCCGAAATATCAATAAAATCAATCTCAGGCGATTGTTTACTGCACCATTTTACAATTTCTTTATCAGTCAAAATATTTAAGCCATTATAATTTATACAAAATATAATTATCTAATTAATCCGTCTTTTTTCAAATTTTTTGCAATATCTTTAGCATATGATTCCATAATTAAGTCGAAATCAGAACCGAACCATTCGCCTGAACTTGAATAAGAAGTTGCAATCCATGCATTGGCTTTTGACCTGACATCGAATAGTTTGGCTTCAAAATACGAACGAAATTCACGATCAACAGAACCGCCTGTTTGGGTAGTAACAGTACGCTCTGTATATACATCTTTACCATCTTTCTTCTTAACTTCCCCCTTAGTTTCTGAAACAGAACTTCCGGGCTTGAAAGTTTCCTGGACATTCTTGTCTTTCCATACGATTAGAAGATAGCCTTCAATATTCTGATTTACCAAGGTTTCCTGCATTTGGTCTTCGCTCCATTCACGTGTAGGAGGAAAGAGCTGAGAACCTGTATAAACCGTAACACCTTCTTTAGTTAGATGAGTTGCCATCTCTTTTTCAAGCTTTTGCTTATATTTCAAATCTGAAATGTCTGCTAAAACGCAAATCTTAGAATATTGTTTCCCCCGAAAGGCAGGGTCAACAAAAGTAGTTGTTTCTGTTGTGGCGCAACTTGATAAGAATAATGTTGCGAGAATGAACATTCCAATTGCAAATAAAACACGATTCATACTGATTATGCTCCGTAAATATTATAAAATTAATTACTTTCCAATAACAAATATGCTTTGATGAATTCATCTATATCACCATCCATCACAGAATGAATATCAGTATTCTTAAGCTCTGAACGGTGGTCATTTACCATAGTGTATGGTTGAAATACATAAGAACGGATTTGACTTCCCCACTCTATTCTTTTCTTAGTTCCTTCTATTGCTGCTTTAGCAGCTTCCTCAGCTTCTCGTCTTTGCTGATAGAGGCGTGATTTAAGCATCTTAATTGCCCGTTCACGATTTTGGAACTGTGACCTCTCCTGCTGACACGCAACAATTATTCCTGATGGTAAATGTCGAAGTCTTACAGCGGTTTCCACTTTATTTACATTCTGCCCACCTTTGCCACCAGCTCTGAAAGTATCCCACTCAAGGTCTGCAGGATTAACTTCAATCTCAACATCATCATCTACTTCCGGATATACAAAAACCGAAGCAAATGAGGTGTGCCTGCGGGCATTACTGTCAAAAGGGGAAATTCTCACAAGTCGGTGGACGCCGTTTTCAGCTTTCAGGTAGCCGAAAGCAAATTTGCCTTGAAACTCAAGTGTACAAGACTTTATTCCTGCACCATCGCCATCAACCTGCTCAAGAAGTGTTACTTTGTATTCCTTTCTTTCTCCCCAGCGGATATACATCCGCATAAGCATTTCTGACCAATCCTGAGCCTCAGTACCTCCTGCACCGGCATTTATACTTAGTAGTGCAGTACGGTCATCGTCCTTGCCACCAAGCATATTACGTACTTCAAGATCATCAATTTTAGTGCTTGCTTTGTCAATTTCTGCTAAAATTTCCTGTTCAAGTGAATCATCTTCTGTTTCATTTGCAATCTGCCACATAGTCCGGGCGTCTTCTACAGCAGTATATGCTTCCTGCCAAACTTCCACCCAATCTTTCATTCCGGCAATTTCTCGCAAATTTTTTTTTGCTTCATTTTGGTCATTCCAGAAATTTTCAGCCTCACTTCGTGTTTTAAGTTCTTTTATTGATGCTGTTTTGCCTTCAATGTCAAAGAAACCTCCGCAATGTCTCGGTTCTTGATTCTAAATCTTTTATCTTGTCTTTTAATGGTTCAAACATTTTTTCTTTTCTTAAAATTGAAAATTTAACAATTACAAAAATACGCTTTTATTCTGTAATAACAGCCTGATTAATAAATTTTTGATTATAATTTCACTAATTAATCTTCATTAAAAGTCCAGTTCGCTGTCAATCGCAAATTGCCTGTAAACATTGGATTCACTGCAACATAATAATAATTCTGACTCAAAATATTTTCATATTGTACTTTTACAAATGCATCACCCAATTTAACTTCCAGAAATGCTGTAATACCAGTCAACATAATCCCACTGTCATGATTTCCGGGATAGAAACTCCTTGTAACGGGATAAAAATAGTCACCTCTAAAATCGGTAAGAAGCCCGGTCTCCACACCTACCCTCAACATACTTTTGCCGGGTTTATAGGTATAAAACAGCCTTCCACTTGTTGTTATTATTGGTAAATCATATATTTGATTACCTGCATCATCTATACTATACTGCAAAAGTCCATGTAATCTCATTGAAAGATTTTTTAAAATATCCCCGCTAAAATCAAGATATAAACCGGTACGTGTGATGCTGCTTCCGTTGAAATGATTAATATAATTAAAATCATCCGTTAAAGGGTTAAATTCCGCCATTATTGGTGAAAATATACTCCTTAAATAAGCTCCTGTGATTAGTTGAGCGTGTTCATTCAGTCGGTAAATCATCTCTCCTGCTAAAGCAAGATGTTGCTCGCTTTTCAGGCTCAATCCTTCAACAGGGTAAGGAAGTCTGTCAGAATATGACAAATCAGCAGTCAGTTTCAAATTTTTTGCAATATTCAAATTTTGCTTCACACCATAAGCCAAGCCAACATTACCAAATTTAGAAAAAAATCTGACTCCTCCATTAATATCAAAATCATCACTGAATATGATTGTTGAGTGAGCAAATCCTGCAGTTGAAACACCATTAAATTCATCATGATAGTACGTTCTTTCAATCAAATCAACCTCAGCAGAGCCGCCAAATCTCAAAGAAATTGCATCAACAGGGGCAATTTCGTATCTCCCTTCAGTTCCAAAGAAATTGCTTGTTGTTTTATAAACCTGGCTTGTAGTATCGCTTAATCCAAAATTCAAATCCGAACCAGAACTTCTATCACGTCGGATTGAACTGATGTAAAAATTCAAAACAGCGGTATTAGTTGTATTGGTATCAAAATTTCTTGTTGCAGTTATAGATAAATCATGCCTGAACAGACGCTCATTAAGCCCTGAAAATACAGGAATTGCCCCAATTTCATCGAAAACACTGTTTGAAATTTCCGGATTGTTTCCACCGCTTGTTCCAGAGCCAAGATTTGAGAAATTCTCTGTAAAAGAAATGCTTGTCAGATTATCGGGATTCCATCTGAGTATAACTCTGGCATTCCAGTTGTCGCCCCATGTATTTGTGAAAGCACCATTTGAATTGTAACTTCTAAATCCGAAAGTGAAATTAACATTCGGCATCACATTTTGTGAAAAAATACCATCCGCTCCTAAATACCCGAATCCGGAATTTCCAAACCAAATCCTTGTAAATGGAAGAGCAGAATTATACCTGATTTCTTGTATATTTACAAAAACTGAAGCAGCATTATCACCAAATACAACTGCATCTGCTCCAGTAAATATTTCAATATTTTCAAAAAATTCTGTAGGAAATTGTTCTGGATTTAATGAACCAATTTCAATATCATTAATGTTTCTTCCGTTGAACCCCCAAGAAATTGAGCGTGATGGAGCACCAAGAGCAAAAAAACTGTTATAAGTCGAGTATGAACCCATATCTTGACTATAAAAAGGAGTAAAATGCGATATGATATCATTAAGTCCGGTATAATTAATTAATTGTATATCACGTTTATTGATATTCCTGAATTTATTGTATTTCCCTGACAAGAATTTTCCATGATTATAAAGTGGTAAACTCAACAATGAGTCAGGTATCCGCTGTGTTTTAACCGAATCTGACGGAGTGACATTATCATCACTTATCAAATTCAAATTATAAATAAAAATTGATAATATTGCTGCAAAAAATAATTTCATTCAATTTGTCAAATAAATAAATACAAATATATACAATTGTATGATAACGAAATAATATGTTTTTTGTAATAATCAAACAAGTATTCTTTTATTACGTCTTAATAAAATATTCAATTGTAAAATAAATATTAAATAGTTATGACTAAAAGAGATTTTTTAATCGGTACAGCTGCAGTAGGTGCAGCGGTTGCAATGCCAAGTGTTGCAAATTCTATGACAAAATTAAAAATCAACGGACTTAATCAGGCAGTTGATTCAACCGGAAAATATATTCTTCCACCACTCCCATACGATTACAACGCTTTGGATCCCCATATTGATGAGCAAACAATGAGACTTCATCATGACAAGCATCATTTGGGATATGTGAATGGTTTGAATAACGCAACTCAAAAAATCAAGGATGCAACTGAATCAGGAGATTTTTCTCTGATCAAGCATTGGGAACGTGAGCTTGCATTCCACGGTGGAGGGCACTTCCTTCACACAATTTTCTGGAATGTTATGGGACCTAAACAGGGCAATCGCTCTAAAAATTTGGAAAATTACATAAATAAATCATTTGGTTCTTTTGATAAATTCGTTAGCTTATTTAAAGCAGCATCAAATGCAGTAGAAGGTTCAGGCTGGGGAATAATGTCGTACGAGCCTGTTTCAGACAAATTAATTATTATGCAGACAGAAAAGCAGGGCAACCTTACTCAATGGATACAGATTCCAATTCTACCAATTGATGTTTGGGAGCATGCTTATTATTTGAAATATCAGAACCGGCGTGGCGACTATGTTTCGGCTTTTATGAATGTTATAAACTGGGAATATGTTTCTCAGCAGTTCGATACGATACTAAGCTTATACAAATAAAAAGCATTAATCTATTAACCTAAATTTATGAAAATATCATAGCGAATTCAAAATCTGTAAGAAAAATAAATATATATGTTTCGATTTCGCTAAGTGTGACACTCGGCTATTGTTATGATATGTTTTGTCAGTCTGAGCGTAATCGAAGACTAAAGAAAACACTTCGACTTCGCTCAGTGTGACACTCGGCTATTGTTATGATATATTTTGTCAGTCTGAGCGTAATCGAAGACTAAAGAAAACACTTCGACTTCGCTCAGTAGTGATTAGCATAATACTAAGTCATTATTAATTAGGTACTTGCAAATCGCTAAAAACAGTTTCCAATATATTTCCAACAATTTTTAAAATTATCTGAATGATGTTGGAAAATATATCATTAAGACGTTGTGGGTGAATAAATAATATTAAAAAGATTTTTGACAGATTTTCAATTAAAATTGTTACCCGGAACAACAATGACAAATTGAAATGCAAGTACCGGGTCAATCAATAGATGTTAAGTAAAAATAATTTGCAGTATTCGGCTTACCTTTATGTTTATTATCCGGATTCACTATAGATTAATCCTGTGAAATGATATTTGAACAATTCATTTTCATGCAAGAAAAGCAGCACTTCAAATAATCAAAGTGCTGAATTTATTATTGTACGAATCCTATTAATAAAAATACGAATTATTCATTACAGCTTGTAGTTCCAACGTAATTGAATCAATTTGCGGCTCAATTCTTTTTTAATTACATCCACCAAAGTGTAAGTTCACCTGAATCAACCTGCAATTTTATTCAACATTTTGATATTTTTCATTCTCCAATCAAATGGCTATGCCTTGATTGGTGGCAGGTTTTGCAAAGGACTTCAAGATTTGATAAGGAATTATCTGACACTACTCCGTTCTTATGATGAACATGTAAATTTTGTTTATTCTGACCAAAATTTCCGTTACACTGCTCACAAATCCAGTTTTTGCGTTCTCGTAATTCTTGTGATATTCCATTGAAATCCTTTGTATAAATTTGAACAGGAGCTGTTATATCATCATGAGTAGGTAAGTGTATATGTTGCGTTGATTTATAACTTTCAAAAAATTCTTTCAGTGAGAAACCGTTGTAAATTTCTTTACTTCTTCTGTTACCATGCCCGCTGTAACCTTTATAACGAAGCTGTTCAAGACAATTTTTACAAACTTTCATTTCAACATCTGCGTTTTGCTTTTGAATGAATCCATCAAGACCTATTAAGTTTACTTTGAATTTGCCATCAGTTCTGTTTGTAACGACATAACGGTCAATTGCATTTCTTCCCAAATAGCCCTGAATTGTAGAACAGTTGGTTACGTGATATTTATATCCACTATAAGCTACTTTTTGGTCTCGGATATAAACGAGTACTTTCTGACCTTTATACTCGAAAGTATAATCATCAATAATTTCAATTTCATTGAACTTTATTTCAATACCATCACCCGAAAGTCTTCGCCTAATCTCATTAATATCTGCGTGAAAATCACTTCGATTAGTAAATATACTTACAAGTTCTGCTCCCATCATAGCTCTTAGACTATTAAGTTTAGTATCTGAATTATAATCCGGTAATTTCATAATATTATCTCCTGAATCATTTTAATAATCTTTATTTCAGCATTGGTTTTTACCATAAATTCAACTCTGCGTGATTTTTCTTTATCTTCAAATCCGTTCTTGTCCATTACAATCTGACTTGAGGACTTTCCAATTGCTATTGTCTTACTTTGTAGCCACTTTTTTTGCTGTGATACTTCGTCAAGATTATTTACAAATTGGAGTACACTCAAAGTACGATTCTGACTAAGCCGCATATTGTTGTGATAAGCGTCATTCTCACTTACTTTGACTGCCCACTCGCTTGATGTATGCCCTTCAATCCTGATTTCTTCTATATCATCTCTGAACTTTGGCTGACTTAAAGTTTTGATATATCTCGGATAAAAATCCTGTAAAATATTTTTAAATTCCACCGCCAAAATATCCGAACCGGCTTTAAACAGTATATCAGGTGTCTGAAACTTGACTGATAGTGTTTGCTGGTCAATCACCGCATTCCATTTTGCTAAATCATTTTTGAATTCCATATTTAGTGCTTCATAAAGTTCATTTTGCTTCTGGGTTGAAAGCACTGTTAATTCCTCGATTTTCTTTTGTTCTATCTGAGTAATAAGCATATAACTTATTGATATAAAGAGGAATATTACCATTAGTCCGGTCATAATATCAGAAATTGACATCCAATGACTTTCTTCCTGTGCGAGATTAATTTCTATATGTGCCATTTTGCAATCCCTCAGCAATAGTTAATACATTTCTTAATTGATTAGTTAGTGGAGAGTAATCCTTAACAAAATGTCCTGATAATGATGCTAATTGATTTCCAAGAGCAGTTAAAGATTTTTCAAGCTCTTTATCAAGAAGTTCTTGAAATTTTCCAAATCTGACTGCTAATTCATCGCTGTTCTTTTTAAGGAAATCACTTGTAATACCTGAATTATCCGAAATTACTTTCCTTAATGATTCATTGTAATTTGTCTGGAGTTCGTTCATTTTTGATTTGAAATCAGTAACTGCTTCTGCTGTTTTCCCTGTTATTTCGCTACTTAATTCAATATTTTTCGCTTGCATCACGCTTATAGTCTGACTCATTGATTTCTGCATTTCAGCAAATTTATCACTTTGGCTTATGAGAGATTCCTCATTCAATTTGATTATTTTGTTAGTTCTGTCATTCTGGCTTTTGATTGATTTTGAAATTGTATCAACCATTTCATTTACTTTTGAATCAATTTCAACAAAGGCATTTCTTGCACTTTTGCCGATGTCTGAAAATTCATTCATCTTATCGGCAAGTTCGTCTCGCTGTGTATTCAGTTCAGTCAGCAATGTTTC